>NZ_MKWH01000005.1:0-3929 GCF_001899705.1 Sphingobacterium sp. 40-24
TGTAATAAATATTTTCTGTAGCAGCCTGCGCTGTTTCCATTGTAGCGGCAGGATAGAAATCTGTTTTCAATTGCTCTGTCAAGACCATCCGCACATTGCCCAGATGGTCTTTGATCATATAATCATATTCTAATGCCGTTAATGAATCATCGTTCACCAGATCATACACTGCCCGCACCCGGCCTTCTTCATGACTAAAAAATTGTAGTTTATCAGTATAACCCAACCCGGCGTTCACTGTCCCGTCCGAGTATTGTTTGCTCTCAAATATTGCTCCGTTCAGATAAGTGGTCGTGGTGGTGATATTGGTAGTGACCGGTGATCCTCCATAGGTCACACTCACCCCATTTTCCACTGTGATCTTTTTTAGTTTCACACCACTACCATCATAGACATAACTGATCGTTCCCTTATCGGCCGTGTTGGCATCATTGCGCATCGTGATCTGGGTTGGCAGGTTCAGGTGATTATACAGGATAGCCCCTCCACTGAGCATATCGGTGTTTGGCGCTACCGTTCCCTTCAACTGCTTGTTCAGGTCTATGACCAGGTTGCCATTGCGGTCATAGCCATAATCAGTGGCGGATGTATTTTTATCCGTAAAATCACCCAATTTGTGATCGGTGGTGCCGGTGCCGGATTCTGTTACGGCTTTCAGCCTGTTGCCTCCTGCATGGTAGGTATAGGTCAGGTTGTCAATCTGGGTAGGGCCGGTCAATTTCAAACCCCATTGTTTCATTTTTAAAATATTACCGTTGGCATCATAGGCCGTACCGTCATCGGCGCCGCTGCTGCCCATCTGCACGGTAAAGTCAGCAAGGGTCTTGTTCCAGGTGGTAGTACCACTGTTGTTCTGTTTGAACTCGGCTTTCAGCAGCCGGTTGGCTGCGTCATAGCTGAAGTCATATCTCCGGCGGATATCATCGCCATCGCTTTTCCAGGTCATGCCGCCAATATTCCCATTATACTGCGCAGCAGAAAAATTATTCCGGCTTTGCTGGTCAGCTTGTCATATCCCAGTTCAAAACCGAACAACTTGCCGTCAGTCGTTTGCCCTTCTGTTGTCAAACTGCTCTACCTATGTGTCATTATACAGATTCAGATTGTGCCTCACTGATAATCCTGCTAGTTCTGGATTGTTCAGGTATTCCTGCTACTTGAGAATCGAGACAATCTGGGTCTCGGTGAATCGTGATTTTTTCATGTTGACGTGTTTAAAATTAAGCTCTTTTTGCTAGCTTTAAACTGTCTGCGATAAAAGGGTACTTACAATTCGATAGACTGTGAGGGTGAAGCAAACGAAATGATCATTCAGAATTTACGCTAAACCATTCCAACGGTATGCGTAAAAAGCAAATCTATTAAATATAGTAACCCTCATTATAAATTAATTCTTGAAAGAAACCATTAGTTACCGTCAACTGCTAAATCCAGTTTCTCTTCGAGCAGCGAAGTTCGCAACAAGATCTGGTCAATCGTTGCTCCGTTATTAGCAGCAAAAGAACATAAGTTTTGGATTTTAGGCGCAGGTTGCTCATTTAATATTATATTCAGTTAATTTTAACAAAATGAAACATCTAAATGCTACATATATATGACTGTTGTTGATGAACTATTTATTTTGAATAAATACTTTCAAACATTATTTCATATCATAGAAGATTTATTAAACTCTGCAATTAATAAACATTAAAGGATGTCATTACTTGATATTAGTAAACTCAAAACATTAGGGCACAAAAAACAGTTAACATTTGCATATCTAGCTTGTGAACGAATGTTCCCAAATACCGCTTATTTTATAGAATTGGAGAATTTCGGTGACTTGCAATCGTTTAAAAAGGGAATAGATCTAGTTTATCGATCCATTTTCGGCCGTGAAAAAACTCTTTTCATCGAGGTTGATAGCGTGCTAAACTCTATTTATAATAGCATTCCTAGTACTACTGATTTCCCAACACCTTATGGTACACTTGCCCTATATAGTGGAAGCACTATTCACCAGAGTGTTTGTCTTATCAAAAATAATGATACAGATAAATTGTTAGAGGAGATATCTACATCCCCAATTAATGCCATTGATCTCTATATTCAAGAGCGAGATGATATGGATTATGATGACCCCCAGTTTGAACAAAAAATTACCAATGACCCATTGATGCAAACAGAAATAAATCTTCAATCTGGTATAATTCAATATCTAAGCAAGATTGACTTTGTTACCTCTGATGATGTCAATACTTTATTAAATGCTCAAGTAGAGCAAACCATCGCCCTTAAGTTCTAAAAAAATCGCCTAACCTATTTTACAGGATTTTAAGGGATTTTTCAATCAGGCTAGAGTTTTAATCTGTTGTATATCCTTTAGTAAATATGTCATTTGCAATTTTTTGCTGTTTCAAAGGACTAAGGGCTTCCCCACCACTATTGTTGATGGCTGTAGCACAACCAGCACAAATTGGCCTACTTGCTGCTACTCCCTGTACCTTAATGTTATTTTGTTCTGCGTACAATGCAATCTTTTGCTCGGCATGAATTCTTACATCACTCTTTTTACCCAAAACTTTATTTCCAACAGGTATCTCATCTGCAGTGAGTGCAGCTCTTTGCGCTGGGTTTAAACGGGCATTGCTTGATGCAACCATCGTAACCTCTTCACCTGCGGCATTTACGCCAGTACCTACAGCGGTTGTTGATTTAGATTGAGCTATCCGATCTTGTAGAACCTGAATATCTTTGGCTCGTTGTTGTAAAGACACTACAGCCGACTCACCCTCCATTGCTGCAGACTCAGTGGTACTAAGAACAGTAGATCCTACAGAGGTTGGAGCCGGGATTACGGGAGAAGGTATACCAGTTCTGTCTGTAACAAAAAGTGACACTCCTATGGCTGGGTTAAAGAAAGTAATAGTTAAGATCATAAGATCTTTAGAAATCTTTAATCCAGCGGCCAATGTTTCGGGATCTCTATAATTTGGGGGATTTTTAGAATCTATGACATATAATGGCTCCAAACCGTCTAAATCTATTGCATTTGGAACAGCATTACCTGCAAACTGATATGGTGTATAGTAGGGGAATTTGTCAGCTAATCTATCTATGCAAAAGAACCTGCCAACTTGGTTGTCGTAAAAACGGTTCTTGTAATCGTACCACTCCAGCCCTGAACCATCAGAAAACTCCCTGTTCTGTTGTTCATAGCTATTATATTTAATTTTATTCTCCGGGTTTCCGAATTCTAATGCCTTCGAACTGATCCCGGCCATGGTCAACCCAAACGGATAATAATGCGTCTCCTCCAACAACGGCCCTCTTACATGTGTCACCTGCAGATTATCAAAGAACACATCGTAGTTCGTTTCGTTGCTAGTATAAATATACAGATATCCGTTCTGATTCACCGGCATGTCCGGCCTGCTGAAGTGTTTAACGATACCGCTGGCCTCCACGACGTCTGCCCCGCTGTTGCCATTGCCTACGTATTTAAACTGCTCATCGAACAGCACCCAGTTCAGATAAGCCTTCGGCTTTCCGCTCACAGCCGGCTGATCCGACAAGAATGCACTGACCTGCGGATCAAGTATCGTACTACTTAGATCAGTAACGCCGATCTTGTCACCACTGATTCCCGGCGCACTGCTGATCAACGCCGATACGATCGAGGTCAGCGGGCTGGTATTGCTTCCACTGCTGCTGCCGGTCCACCAGGCACTTCCCTGAATATTGAACCTGTCGCCTGCTGTTACTTTCAACAGGATCGCCGGGCCGATCTTATTGCCGTCCCCTCTTACCAGGGCTACCTTGTCATTGGGATCAGTAAAGGTGTCGGTATACCCTGATGGCCGGTTCACCCGGGTCGCATCCAGATTGCTGTAATAAATATTTTCTGTAGCAGCCTGCGCTGTTTCCATTGTAGCGGCAGGATAGAA
>NZ_MKWH01000006.1:0-214529 GCF_001899705.1 Sphingobacterium sp. 40-24
AGACACCACATTCTTCTTATATAGAGTAATGAAACTGTATGCTTAAAAACTTTACCCCCCAAACTTTCGGTATGATCCATTTAAATGCTTAAGAACCTATATCTTTCCTGATTGGCTCATTAGTTAAATATTTCCGTTTTAATATTCTAGAATAATCGCTAGTAATCTCATGATTATGAAAATTTATTTCGCTGTATAACGATTCTGCTACAGTGTTGCTAATTATAATGACTTTGAGTAAGTTTAAGGAAAGAGCCACAATAAATAAATTATGTCGATCGTTGACAAGCAAACCTTAGCGGATTTAAATGTTACCAACAATAGGTATAAGGATATGGTCGATTTTTTCGATTGTACAGTTACGCTAGGTGGGCGGGATATGTTGTATAGTTATTTTCTTAAACCTCTTTCCTCTAAATTGGAAATAGAAAGCAGACAGCATCTAATTCTTTTTATGCAAAAAGTTGAGATTTCGGATCTATTGGATAAGTATATGATGCAGGATCTGGAGCAATATTTGTCTCTGCCGCAAGAACCCTATTCACCTTCCAGGGCTACTTATTATCTCGAAATGGTGTCAACGAATTTTTTGTCTTTGGATTTTAAAAAACGCGAGATACTTATTAAGCGATCTATTCACGAGATCGCTAAGATTACAGATGGTCTTGCTATTTTTTTAGCATCTGCAAAATCAGAAGGTCATAGTTTAGCTATTCTCAAAGAATATCGTAAGCACGTAGATTGTGTTTTGGAAGATATCGATCGGGATGAGTTTAAGCAGTTGCTGAATAACAAATTTTCTAAGGAGCTGATGATCAAATACGATTATCTTTTTAGAAATATAAAACGAAATGCAATACGTGAGATTTTCGATGTTTTGTATCATTTGGATGCTTTGTTCAGTGTAGCAAAAAGTATCAAAGGAAAGAATCTTGTTTTTCCTCAAATTGAGGAAAAGACAGGGGGAGAGGATATGATCACCATACGTGGAGCTTATAATTTATTTATTGAAGATGCCATTAAAAATGATGTAGAAATAAAAAAAGAAAACAACCTTTGGTATCTGACCGGAGCAAATATGACGGGCAAATCTACCTTGTTGAAGACAATTGGAAGCTGCGTTTATCTTGCACATCTTGGTTTTCCGGTTTCAGCAGATGCGATGAAAACAGTACTTTTTGATGGAATATCGGCGACCATAAATTTAGGTGATAATATAAATGCAGGTGCAAGTCACTTTTTTAACGAAGTATTACGGGTTAAACATTTGGCGGAATTATTGGCATCCGGTAAACAAATGTTTATTCTCATGGATGAGCTATTCAAGGGGACAAACCATAGTGATGCCAGTGAAGCAACCCTGGAGTTAGTCAACTGTTTGAAAGGATACAAGAACAGCGTATTCTTATTGTCCTCACATATTACGGAAATTTGTCCTATACTGTATAAAGATGGTATTGCGCTGAAATATTTGGGGGTTCAGTTGGATGAACAGAAGGGAATTATTTTTACATACCGACTTTTGGATGGTGTTGCCGAAGAAAAGTTAGGCATGTGGTTATTGCGCAAAGAACGGGTATTTGAGATTTTAAGGGAATTTGATTTGGGAATACAAAAAGAATGAGATTATTGTGATATTGATTATCTTGTTTCAGTTTTATAGTCTATGGTAAACTTTTGGTCAAACCGAATCAATTGTTTAAGCATTTTTTTAGGTGGTAAAATTGCAGATATCTTTGGATCCAGTAGACTTGACGAAGTAATGGGGAACGAACCAAATAAACAATGGGGCTCGGTAATACTGTTGAAAGCAAATAAAATCAAAGTTTTAAGCAAGTATCTGAAAGTCGCGTCAGTAAATGTATTGGCAAACTAAAAAGATGAATTACTTTAAAAAACAACTCTATATCCTGTGTCTACTAGGCGTGTTGGGCCAGGCAAAGCAGAGCTATAGTCAGCAGCTGCCGCTATTTAACAAAGAAAGCAACAGCCTGTCTGGAGACTGGCTAATAGGAACTCCCCATGCGAAAGCAGGGCTCTTCAAGACGAAAGAAGGTCATTTGGTGTTTTCCAATGGCTTGGTCAGCCGTACATTTACGACTTTTCCAAATGTAGCCAGTATTGGTTTGGACGAATTGACTGGAAATACAGCATTTCTAAGGTCGATCCGATCTGAAGCCAGTGTAACAATCGATGGGTTTACCTTTGATGTCGGTGGATTGGAAGGACAAAAAGTACATAATTACTTACTAAAAGAATGGATACCGAGTTTAAAGGCTAATCCCATGGCTTTTAAGTTCCATGATTATAAAATTGAAGATACAAAACCCCGTTTTGGCTGGAAAAAGAGGCCAAACTGGATGCCTAAAGAGATGCCCTGGCCAGTGCCGGGCAAAGAGCTGACATTTAACTATACATTGGATCAACAGGCGATCGATGCTCTTGCCGCAAAGAGCAAAAGTGACCAAAACAGATCATTGCTGTTGGAAGATAAATTTCAGCGTTTAGCGTCCGACTGGAAGTTGATGGTGTCAAAATCACATGCACGTAATTCCTTTGTCAATGAAGGAAAAGTGGGCGAGATTATGGCACTGGAGAATGCGGCAGTATTTGCTGAAAGAGCGGTTCCTCAAGACGCAAAGGTACTCGTCGCCAAGATGAATAAAGGTACTGATCAATCCAACGATTGGGGATTGGGTTTTGGGCTAACACTAACGAATAGTAGCCCCAGACTTTATTGGCGAGCAAGTGAAGGCAAAGTAGTCTTTTTTGATGGCAAACGCGATAACGGAACCTTCGAAGTTGGTAAAGCAGATCAGCTATGGTTTAGATATGAAATAGCGGATAAAGAATTATTGGCACAAGCCTCTTTGGATGGACAACAATGGCATACCGTCGGTCATCTTTCGCTAAAGTCAGGTGACAAGATACAGTTGGTTCGTGTCGGAAAAATGGATCCAAACGGCGGGAACAAAGATGGAAAGGCTTCTACAAAGGAAGGTCGCTCCAAAATAGAAGGTTTTTGGGCATACGGTGATTTTTCATCCCAATTTGCAGGCGATCTGTCCAGTAAACTTGCTTATATGAAAAACGTTACGGTACAGGTTCATTATGATCTTTATGATGACATGCCGATCTTTAGTAAGTGGATTACTGTGCAGAATCAGTCGGACCGGGAAATTGTGGTTAATAGCTTTAAGAGTGAGCAATTGGCTGTATTTGAGCCCGAAAGTTCGGTAGATCATAGAAGCCGTTGGTTATACCCTAATATCACCGTGGAAACAGATTATACATTTGGCGGTATGAGCGAGGAAGTCGTTTATTCCTCGAGTCTGGAGTGGAAAAAAGACCCGCTATATACCACACAGGTCCACTACGACCGGGAGACACCCTGTCTGTTGTAAGTTGCACCTAAAATGGGACCCGAACAACAGGTTGCTGCCGGTGGAGAATTTGCAAGCTATCGGGTTTGGGAGCTGTTGAACGATAGCTGGGAACGCGAACGTAAGAGCCTTGGATATCGAAAAATGCTGCGCTCTATGGCGCCATGGGCAACTGAAAATCCAATATTGATGCATGTACGGAGTTCGGACAACGAGTCGGTAAAAAAGGCAATTGATCAAGCAGCGGAGGTTGGTTTTGAAATGGTTATTATGACCTTTTGGTCTGGATTCAATGCCGAAGATGATTCTCCCGAAAATCTCAAGCGTATGAAAGAGCTTGCTGACTATGCGCATAGCAAAGGAATTGAACTTGGAGGCTATTCGCTCCTGGCCAGTCGGCATATTGATGCTAAAAATGACGTTGTGCTACCTGAAGGCATGCATCCTCGCTTTGGAAGTTCACCCTGTATTGAGAGTGAATGGGGCCAGGCTTACTTCAAAAAGCTGTATAACCTGTATGAAAGTTCGGGACTGGGTGTATTTGAGCATTATGGCTCTTATCCAGGGGATTGGTGTTACGCCACCGATCATCCCGGACATCACAATGAAAAAGACTCGCAATGGAATCAGTTTAAACGGATCACTGATTTTTACAAATGGTGCCGTGAAAAGGGAATCTACCTGAATATTCCGGATATGTATTTCTTTAATGGTGGAAACAAAGTCGGAATGGGCTACCGTGAGGCGAACTGGTCGCTTCCGAGGACACAACAGGAGATTGTGGAAAGACAGAATATCTTCGATGGTACCTGGGCTAAAGCTCCAACCATGGGCTGGATGTTTGTTCCTTTGGTAGAATACCAAGGTGGCGGCAAAGAGGCAACGATAGAGCCTTTGAAGGATCACCTACCGCATTACGAGCAACGCTTGGCCAATCTATTTGGCGCAGGTGTACAGGCTTGTTATCGTGGACCACAGCTTTATGACTCCCCAGAGACGAAAAATGTAGTAACCAAATGGGTGAATTTTTACAAGAAACACCGTGAAGTTTTGGACAGTGATATCATCCATGTGAGACGTCCTGACGGGATGGATTATGATGCTATTTTGCACGTGAATCCAGCGGGAAAAGAAAAAGGATTACTAATGATCTATAATCCATTGGACGAAGCGATAACACGAAAAATTAAGGTCAACTTATACTATACCGGACTGAAAGGAAATGTGCAAGTGGTTGAGCAAGATCAAAACAGTAGGACAATGCCATTAAATGCAGCCTCGGAAGGGATCTTTGAGGTCAATATACCAGCAAAAAGTCAAACTTGGTTTGTGATTAAGTAAAGAGTCTTCTCATCATTGTGATGAGAAGACTCTTTTTTTACCCGATGGGATAGGGCATTCTATACGTTATTCAATATGGAGCAATTTTTTGCTCTGTTTCGAACGACTATTTTCATTAAAATCCTCCACCTAAAAATAGTAATCCTGATCGCTGTTGAAACTGCGGCCATCAAAGTTGTCGTCGTAGACGATGATGGCATTTTATCATAATTCATTGCCGGCTATTTGCCGTCCTCTTTCTTGGGGGGCCATTTTACAAACACGCCCGTTTCGAGTGTCAGTTCACCGGTCGTAGGGTTATAACTATCCTTGGATAGAATAGGGATTTCACCGGCAACTTTACTTTGTTCGGGGTTGTGTGTACGGTTATGGTAAGTCGGCACTTTTTCAAGCTTGTCCAATTTACCATTAATGCGTAGATTTTTTTGAACAATGGTTACTTTAGGTAATTTGTCGTATCGGATGACATTTAATCCCTCAAGATCCCTCGGCCTTTGGGCAAAATCGATGAAATACTTGTATTGCTCTAAGAACGATGTGACATGCCCTTTCATCTGAATCTTTTTACCCGGGAAGGCTAGGGATCCTACATTGACCACTTTTTTTGTGCTTAAATCTTCGACATACATAGTGACCCAGGAATGTTCATAATCGCCCCAACTGAAATAGGTTTCTTTAGGCTTAATAGTATCTGGGATAGCCTTACCCGCGATATAGCCTTCCTTTTTTAGTGTGATGCGATAGGAGCCTTTGTGCCAGCCTACGGTATTCCGGACACTGATAAAATCACCCTCCGCATCCGAACTAGCATAATATCCTGTAGTTTTTAAGGCTTTTTTTGTCCGTTCAAACCAGCGCGAAAAGATGCCATTAAATTTGATATCCTCTTCTTTGCCAGTCTTAACACTGATACCGCCACCGGAAGATTGAATACCACAATATAAAGGCATATTGTTTAGGGATATATTAAAAGGTGAAATATAAAATGAATAATGGTCGGGAATGTCATCCTGTACAATAACATCAATGGAAATAGAATGGAAATCATTAACTGCAGAGTCCAAGACATAATAGGAATTGGTATAGTGTAAAGGGGGTAAGATGAGGCTATCGGGAAAGACATATTCCGTAGCCATCTTCTTCTTGAGCTCTTCATCTATACTGCTGTTTTCATATTTTTTTTTAAGCTCCTCTTTGCTTTGGGAAAAGGTTATGCCGCTGAATAAGGTAAGCGGTACAAGCACTACCAAGATATTTTTTATCAATTTCATAAACAGTTTTAATTGCGTCCACCAATATACTTTTTTTTCTTATAGCAGTAATGGGCTAATTAACCAGCCGATTAAAATAGTACAATAAACGAATCGTAAATCATTTTTGGCGAATTGTAAACGGAGGCTTGAATCGCTGACCGAGGACTTTATATTTGGATCCAAGAAATGCCGAAACAAATTCTGACACTTTTGTAGAGTAAGAAATGAGCCAATCTTAATTTGTTAATTTATTGTGCTGCAGATTTATGTGCGACATTTTAATTTTAATTGTCATAGTAGATAGTGCCTTACACGTAAGGTAAATGTTTTTCATAGGTAGTAAGCCGTAAAGGACTCCCCGTCCTTGCGGCTTTTTTTGTGCTTATTGTTCAGTTGAAGAATGGCTGGCTAATATATTCCTATCGTTAGTTTGCAACGACATGTTTTATGTCTTGGCTGTTTTAGGCTGGGATAAAAAAAATAAAAAAAGTCAAAATTCCTTTAGGACGTTTTGTCTTTCCCGTTGTCATCAATGTATAAATGGAGATTTTGGCCGTTAAATATCCATTTGAAATGCAACTACTATGAAATTTTAGCCTATTAATCATTTTTAGCATGGCACTGACTAATAAAATATTCCAGCAAAGTGAGATTGAAAGTTTTGAATTCAATCACAAAGTCTTAAAAAACTGTTCTTTTATCGATTGCAAGATAAAAGGGAAAAGCTTCATGAACTCCATGTTTCGTGATTGTAAGTTCATTCGCTGTACCTTTGTAGACTGTAACTTTCAGTCTGTTGTTTTTCAGGAATCTGGGCTTTGGATGGAAAGTACATTCGAAGCGAATGATTTTTCGAAAGCCATCATTGGAAATCTAAAAATTGAAAAATCGTCCTTCCTTTACAATACATTTGACAAAACAACTTTCGACGGGACGAATTTGATTCATGTGGTATTTAAAGGAAAGATCAGTTCTTCATGGTTTTATGGAATTCCTTTTACAGAAGATTTATATTCCACCAATCTTTTTATTCTCAAAAAAGCCAAACCATTAAAGACTCCCTTGGTAAATTTTGGTCATGCAGAATTAAAGGACGTTATATTTTCTCGAGGGCTAGATCTCTCCAGTACAGTTTTTCCAAACCAAGAGCATCTTAAAATCATCACTAATCCCAGACGTTTTTTTAATAGTTTCCTCAAAAGGTCAAGAGAAGTGTTTACGGATAATGAATCGTTGGTTTTCTGTCGGGACTTGGTGGATAATGTCTTGTATAAGCCCGAAAATAGGGGGATGCCAATTATATTGGTTGATCTAAATCAGTTTTACCCCTCATTGAATGAAAATAGAGATCGTCTTATTGTTGATCTATTAAAAGCAGGATAATCATATCATTCTATATATAATTGTTAATGCAAAGCCGTTTGGAGTTCCCAGCTCTAGCGGCTTTTTCGCTCCCGACCTGCTTATGCCTTTATTCGCTCCTGTCATTACCTTTGTTCGCTCTTGTCCCTAGTAAACACTTAGCTGAAACCTTGTGTTTACCTAGTGAACTAGGTTAAGACTGGGCGATTCATAGGGATTTGCTAGGTGAATTCCAAAAGCAAGGCAAAAGCAGGGTAGAAACGGTGCAGTCAAAAGGCCGTGCAAAGGCCAAATCTGATGATGGAAGTTAAAATGCAACCTGCTGTATCATAGTTTTTTTTATGTTTTTGTATATATAAGAAAATTAGGTATATTTAATTACTTTTTTAAGATGAACGAATGAAAGATACGAAGCTATTAAAAGGCACTTTACAAACGATTATTCTGAAGCTATTGTCTGGAACGGAAAGAATGTATGGCTATGAAATGACCCAGCAGGTAAAACTCTTAACAGAAGGGGAGTTTATCCTGACTGAGGGAGCGCTCTATCCTGCATTACATAAGCTAGAAGCGGAAGGACTTCTGGATACAGCAATAGAAGTTGTCGATGGAAGAGCAAGAAAGTATTACTCCCTGACAGTGAAAGGAAAAAAAGCGCAGATAAGTAAAATGAAAGATGCGTTGACCTTTGTGGAGAAGTTGCAGGTTATTTTGAACACGAAACCAATTGTATCATGACAGAAAAGAAATTGACCAAAGCGGAGTTAGGTATTCTGATGGATTTTATCCGTTCTAAAGGATATCATTATGTTGATGTTCAACTTGAAATTTTGGATCACTTCGCCTGTAAGGTAGAGGAACTGATGTCTTCAGATGCCGGCATGTATTTTAATCGAGCCATTGATCTCGCTTATGCCAGTTTTGGAGAGGCAGGGTTTGGAAGCATTGCAGCTAGTTATGAATTGAATCTGCAAAGAAAACAGATCAATAAATTTCCTGCTGATTTTTTACAGTTCGTCAAGCATTGGCATAGTGCAATTTATATCGTGTACTTCACATTGTTCTATTATTTTGTGCCGCTCGATGCAGATGCTTTTTGGACGGGATTAAAATTAGGGATGATTGGTACACTAGTTTTTTATATTCCAGTATACCTATTGCGGCATCGGCCTCGAGAGAACAAATACTGCGTTTATCGCAATTATCTTGGTTTAACAATACCGATTATGGTTTTGATCATCGGGTTGGTTTCTTCGGAATGGATCGTTAATTATGTTCCTTTAGCTTTGTATCGTGTTGTTATTCTTATTTTTATGTATATTGGATTAGGAATTTTGTCTATCTTTGAGAAGAATCTAAAGGCCATTGTCCGACGGGTAGATGAGATCGAAGTGCTGCACCAGAGCTGACGATTAATTTTTTAAATTATGAAATATCTTTTCCTGTTGTTATTAAGCATTTGTTTTTTGTCCAGTTGTGACAAAGAAGATAGTGATTTTGACGCTAGGGAGATCGGTGATGTAACAATGGCTAAAAGGTATCAATTTGTAGGGCGTTCCGTCGGGTTTTCGGTTAGCCAGATCTACGTGGATGGCACTACAGATAAAAACTTCTATTTGGGGACAGTTTGGGGATTAAAAGATACTACGCCGCAACTAAAACTAACTTCCCTTCGCAATTATAAACCTTTCAAGAGCACAATTTCTTCTACACAGCCAACTTTAGCTCCAATCCGTATCATTCCTGGATTTGATGCTGTGCGAGCTTTCGCTAAGAAAAGCAAGGGGGAACCGGCTGTTTTGAGGCAGTCGTCTGTAGGGGCATTTTTCGATTATAGAGCGATACGCTACCATCTTAATAATAGCCCTGACGTAGATAGTGTACTCAAATTGGTTCGTCACCATGATTCTACCACTATAAAAAGAGCTAATAGCCTGTTATTGCGTCGAGAACATATTACATTTAGTCTCCATGCGGATCTGAAAGACTATGAACAGGCTTTTAGTAAGGATGCACTAGGGAAGTTAAAAAAATCAGGATATAATCCCTACTATGTTTCGTCAGTCAACTATGGTACCCACTTGATTATGATGGGAGAAAGTGATTTTCCACGTGGTGATCTTAAAAACGTATTGGAAAAATTGCTGTACAATCAATTTCTGACAAAAACCGACGAAACGGTGTTAAATCGTTCCGATGTGCTGGTTTATTTGCGTGGTGGACGTCAAACTAGTTTTATTAGACGCGCTACAGGTTTGGACGCTATTAAAAAACTTGTCATTGATTATAAAAATGAACTTGAACTGCAACAGAATAGCTTTGACTACCCCATTAGCTATAGTCTAGGAAACCTTAATTCCTATGGGGACCTGAAATTCTGGTACTCTTATGATTTTCTCGTCCGTGAGGAAAAAGAATGATTTTTATTTAAACATTTGGATAATTAAAAGGATATTTTTTACATTTGGGCTATTGTCGCAAACGGCATCATAGCGCAGTTTCCTGTCTATCTATTTTAAACATGGCATAACCATTAATTAGCCTTTTTGCTTCAATACCATTATTAGCTAAAAACAATTAAAGAAGAACTATGGAAGAAACAATTAAGACATTGATCTACATTCACGCGTTTTTTGGTGGGGTAGGATTGATTACCGGCCTGATCAGTGTGGCTGTAAAAAAGGGAGGAGCAGGGCATAAGAAGACGGGGATCATATTTTCCTATGCGATGGTGATTAGTTCTTTAATTTCACTTGTTATTGCGAGAATGCCGGGCCACGAAAACACATTTTTATTTTTGATCGGTATCTTTACCATCTATCTCATTCTGGCGGGTAATCGCGCGTTGACTTTACGCAGTAAGATTAAACAACAGGCCGATTGGAAAGACAAACTTATTTCGGCTACGATGCTGCTTGCATCGGTTGGTATGTTATGTCTTGGTTTAATTGGATTAATACAGCAGGTGGCAAATTCTGTTTTATATGTCTTTTTTGGTGGTTTTGGTGCATTTATGAGTATTCGGGATTTTCAGCTGTTTAAAAGTTTCAAAGAAAAGAAAAATGGCTGGCTGGTCAGTCACTTGGGTCGTATGGTAGGTGCATTGATTGCGTCGGTGACTGCCTTTTTAGTTGCCGGGATTCAGCTAGGTTCAACGCTGGTTTGGATTACGCCAACCATCATCGGCACCTTGTATATCATCTATTCCAATAGAGCATTGAACAAAAATAAAGTGCTTCGTGCAGATTTGCATTAATCCAGCGAGTTAAACATTTGAATTGATTGAAAAAAGGCCTAAGTTTTTTATTTAGGCCTTTTTTAATGCTTAATCTTATGTTCATGAACCCTTGTCAAGAAGTTTTTTATGACTTTTTTTTACTCCTACTTTTGATCCAGTTCAATGCAATAGTGCTAGGTTCGCTAGATGCCGAAAGGCTTGTATTGTGATCTAATAAAGGAAATAGGCAATATTCGAAAGGCTTTCCTTGTACTTTAAGTGCATTGAGATGTTCAATGGATAAACCTACAGGTATTTGGATATCTTTGGATCCAAAAAGCCAGAGCCCTGGAGTTGTTATCGTTTTAAGTGGTGTCATGGGATCGGTATTTGTAAATTGATAGCGATCCGGATCATTCGCCACATGTTGTCGGGCATCGGCTTCCGTATGTTTATCCCAAAAATCTTTTTTTCCATTCGTAAAGAACTGGAAGCGGAGCTGCTCACGGGCAGGGATAACTGCTCCACTGTACA
Organism: Sphingobacterium sp. 40-24; assembly: GCF_001899705.1. Taxonomy (NCBI): domain Bacteria; kingdom Pseudomonadati; phylum Bacteroidota; class Sphingobacteriia; order Sphingobacteriales; family Sphingobacteriaceae; genus Sphingobacterium; species Sphingobacterium sp. 40-24. The sequence goes on from NZ_MKWH01000006.1 coordinate 11,091, forward strand.
AAACAAAAAAGTCGATCAAAGGATTTTGGTTAGTCGCTAAGGGAATGATCCATCCCGCTTGGCTGAATCCAAGTAGTCCCATTGGAATGTTCGCCTTCCCGAGTTGCTGATGGAATGCTTTTACCGCTGCTTGTGCATCTTTGGCCAGCAGGTGGAGGTTGGCAGAGTCGATATTATTTGTACCGACCTCAGGGCCAGCGTAGGTTCCCTCAGATTTACCAACTCCGCGCTTGTCATAAGTAAATACAGCAATACCGTTTTGAGCCAAATATGAGGCAAACTCCATCATCCTTTTCTCTTGTCCAGAACCATGGATAAGGACAATGGCCGCATGGGCACGGCGAGGCTGAAGTATGGTTCCTGTTAACTTAATACCCTCACTCTTAAATACAATATCTTTTGTAGACCAGTCTAAAGATTGGGCTTTTGCATGTTGCGCGAAGAGCAGGCAATACATGGCGACGAGAAAAGGTAGCGTACGAAGTGTAATCCGCTGTAAGGGAGCATAGTTCGTCAGGGAACAGTTTAATGAGGAGGATTTAGGCATAATTAATTCGGTGTTAAATTTATTTTTGTCTAAAGTAACGAGTTTAAATTTAAAAAGTTTGTGCTTTTCGGTGGACTGTAGGTTTGAATCGGTAAATTGTCCTGTTTTTGCCGTAAATGGCGGATCAAAATTCCCTTGAATCGTCTGCTTGGTTTTTTGCAGATAGCAATGTCCATTCTTGAAAAAGGTTTACAAAAGGTCTAATACGGTTCTTGCTTTACCGCTGGTCTTATACGAGGTCTCGGTTTACCTATATTTTGTAGGTAAAAAGTAGTGGGCAAATTTGATTTTAATCTGTTTTATAATCGTTATTTCCACGGACCTCATTCGGTCTTTATTCGCTTTCATCCGAATGAAGTCCAAATGAGGTCCCTATAAAGTCCGTATTAGCTTCCTGAAAATTAAGAAATTTGTGAGAAATAAAATAGCGACGGAATAAGATTCGTTAACAGTGTTTTAAGTTTTTCTTTCTTGTTGTATAACGTAATATATCCTTTATCAAAAGTTAACATCTGAAAATTATTTTTGAGCTGAATGAAGCGATTGTTCCTGCGGTAGTTTTCCTTAAGGAAAACTCAGCAAGTAAGAAAAACTAAGCAAGGACAACCATAAATCTTATGAAAGAATACTATGCACATTTTCTGCAACATGATTCCTCTCTTAGGGGAAACCGATCTTAGTTACTGGACTCCTTATTGTTTTTGCCCTTTGTTTATTTGCCGTTGTGGCCTTTGAATTTGTCAATGGCTTTCATGATACGGCGAATGCTGTTGCAACGGTCATTTATACCAAAGCACTTAAACCAATTGTAGCCATTCCTTGGTCTGGTTTTTGGAATTTTCTAGGTGTTTTTGCAGGCGGAATAGCCGTGGCTATGGGAATCCTTAAATTGGTGCCGCTGGATACCTTAATGGCACTCCCGGTTTCCGTAGGCGCTTGTCTGGTCCTTTCTGTATTATTGGCTGCTATTATCTGGAATTTGGGGACTTGGTATTTTGGTATTCCTTGTTCGAGTTCACATACCTTGATTGGTGCCCTTATCGGGGCTGGTATAGGCTTCACCTGGTATTACGGTGGCAGCGGTGTCAATTGGCATAAGGCCGAGGAAATTGGTCTTTCTTTGATTCTGTCACCTTTGATTGGCTTTGGTCTAGCGGTATTACTGATGCTCTTTTTGAAGCATGTCGTCCGTTATAAAGCACTTTTTCACATCCCACAAGGAGAAGATGACAGACCCCCATTTTTAGTACGGGGTATTCTTATACTGACCTGTACATTGGTCAGTTTTTTTCACGGTAGCAATGATGGACAAAAAGGAGTAGGGCTGTTTATGTTGATCTTAATTGCATTTCTTCCTGCCCGTTTTGCAATAAACCATTCCGTACCAGATGCGGCTGTCATTAAAACGCTCGATCAAACGGAAATCGTGTTGCAGACAATTGCTTCCAGTAATGTTGTTCAAGGAACGATGTTTGCACATGTCCATGAAGAGATTGAGCAAGTCAAGTTGCATTTGATGGATAAAAGTGTAACGGATAAAGCTGGGACGTTTAAATTCAGAAAAGAGGTTGAAGGTTTGGTCAAATCGATTGCTACATTGGAGCGTAATAAACGGATCAATATCAATGCTGAAAATCGTTTGGAGCTCAATCGTAAGTTGGGTGAATTGAAACATCTTACGGACTTTGCACCGATTTGGGTGATCTTAACGATTTCGGTAGCACTAGGTTTGGGAACAATGATCGGTTGGAAACGTATTGTAATAACAATAGGTGAAAAAATAGGAAATGAACATTTGAGTTATGCTCAGGGGGCCTCAAGCGAGATTGTCGCAGCTTCGACAATTGGTATCAGTACCGTATTGGGTTTGCCCGTTAGCACAACGCATGTGCTCTCAAGTGGTATTGCTGGTTCAATGGTAGCTTCTGGAGGAAAGAGCAATTTAAACAAAGGAACACTCAAAAGTATCGGTCTTGCTTGGGTACTTACTTTACCTGTGTCGATTGGCTTGGCTTTATTACTATTTGTATTCTTCCATCTTTTTATTTAGTTGATTGTTATCTGAATGTTTTTGTCATCCATTGACTTTGTACACATGGCTATTGGCAGTTTAATATTAAAAATTAAAAAATGAAACAAATTCTCGTTGCCTCTGATTTTTCAATCAATGCAAGTCATGCTTTGCGTTATGCCTTGTCTTTGGCTTCTCGTTTGCATATGGAAATTGCTGTTGTACACGCCATACACCCGACAGAAGGGATCAACAACAGTACTTATAACGCGATCTTTATAGAAGATTATTACGCTAGAAAACGAGCTGCTTTGCAAGAATGGACTGATCAGGTGGTTCAGGAAAATAAATACAATGGCCTTAAAGTGAGATCTGTTGTCGAAGTAGGTTATCTGCGTAATGTAGTCACAAAGTATGTTGAATATACCGATGTTTCTTTTTTGGTGATGGGAATCACTGGGGCGACGGGCATTAAAGAAATTGTCGGTAGTAATGCAAGTATGGCTGTTACAAAATTGCGTATTCCGACCTTGATTGTACCTCCTGAAAGTAATCTGTCCGCTATTCCGGTCATTACATTGGCAACGGATTACAAAACCACAAAATTGTCTGTGCGTGATGTCAAAGCGCTCAATCGTATTTTAAAACTTTCGGACCCCAAGAAGTTGGAAATTCTACATGTTTCAGAAAGGGATTTGGACGAAAAGCTGGTGCGTAATGGGGAGAAAAAAATGCGTCAGTTGCTTCCTAACGTAACTATCAACTTTAACTATGTGGATGAGGATGATACACGCCCATCGTATGCGATCATTGATTTTGTGGAAAACAATCAGACCGATATTCTATGTTTGGTCAAACGCAACCATAATATGATTTATCGTTTATTTGCAAGTAGTACGGTGAATGAAGTTCTGAACCGATCGGTTAAAGCGATTTTGGTGTTGCATGAATAGTCTATGTCGAAACTTTTTTACGCTATATATCAAGCCGTTTTGGATTTTCCAAGCGGCTTTTTTTCAATGACAAAATGATGGATTGATAATTCAGAAACCAATTTTGAGCCAGCAGGCAATCAGTATCACCTTAAATTAACCTAAAAATCTCCACAAGTCATCGTCCTGTGGAGATTTTTCACTATAGTCCCTTATAGTGCGCTGAAACTTTGCATATTTTTCCATGTACGTCTAATTCCATATATTCCGCGGAAAGCGAATCGTTGACGCTTTTATAGAAAAGTACCATGGAGTTTACGCCCGTAAGTATGTGGTAAAGCTCAAAATGAAGTTCTGGATATTTTTCCAGTGCGCTTTTAAAATAAGCTTTTAATTCTTCTTTGTTCTTTATATTTCCCGCCGTATTCACACCCATTTTCTGAATAATGGGGGAGCGAAAGTCAATGTCTTCACTATAGTGTCGCATAATTGTATCTAGATCGTGTTGGTTCCAGGCATCAACCCAATGTTGCGCAAGATCTGCAGGCTGATTAAAATTATCTAGTGTATTCATGTTGTATTAAAAATTAATCGATGTATCTGACGGAATTGTCAAACCAAACCGCTTAAAGCAATATACATAATTTAACTGTCTTATCTGCCGTAAGGATAGATAAACCGTTATTGACCCACAATTTGTTGGAATCGCTAAATTGAACAAACGGTTGCGTTTTGATCAGAGTTGTCAATGCTGATAATTCTCGTTATTATCGTAAGGTTATAGTCTGTTCGTAAGCAGATTGACTATAGTTTGTTCGTTTATAAAATAAGAAAATTGTGAAAAAATATCTATTTCTTGCGGGTATTCAGGTAATGTCAGTGCTAGGGTTATCAGCCCAAACGACAAGGTCAACTGTGCCATTACAGCTATTGGGTACCCGGAGTTGGATCCGTGTAGACACGAAGGATAATCAACCGAGCATGTCCGGAGCGAAAGTCTTTTGGGCAAAAACGAATAAGAAACCGCAAACAGCCAATGCGATATTAGCAGAAGGTGCCAAACGTTATTATATTCAGCAGGTGGAGCCTGAAACGACCTATTATATCTGGATAGAATCTGCTACAGGAAAATCCTTGGCGAATGAAAAAGTGTATACGAGCAAGAAGTGGCAGCTGGATGATACTGAACTCGATGAGGAGCAAAAGAATCCAAGCTCAAGAGCTGTTCCTATTGGTATGGAAGTCTATTGGCAGGATGAATTTAACGATCAGTTACTTAATCGGAATAAATGGACGACCAACTATTTCTCGTCCCTGAACTATCTGAATGAAAAATCCAAGGATGAAATGTTGCATGATCGTTTGCCACAACCGGCTTATACGTTAAATGGATCAGCGATCAATCTGTATGTCAATGATACCATTCCCAAGCGGATTTTTACGGAGGGTGGCAACCAAAAGATTTCATCCATCCAAACCTACGATTGGAAGTCCAATGAAAATCTATTGGACAACAGCAAAGGTGGGTACTTTGAAGTTAAGGTGAGACGCAACCGCCAGGGTAATCCAAAGGGAACAAATACAGCTTTTTGGTTTGATTCACCAGGACCAGATATTCGTTATTATCTTCAAGAAGGATCTGAAGTGGACGGAATTAAAGGCATTCGTCCCAAGGGACAGCTTTTTGAAATAGACGTTTTCGAGTATATTACAGCTCAATTTGTGATACATGGACATGTCGATCAAAAAGGGGTATTTCAACGTAATCTTGCTACACATATTGCGGAGGGGTATGAACATGTGGGACAATGGGTAACACATGGGGTATTATGGACACCTACCAGTATTAAACATTATATCAATGGAGACCTGATCAAGGAGTATACGAATAAAAATCAGATTTATTCACCCAACCACTTTTTGAATGTATTTCTTGGAGCCTATGGTTCTGAAGGCGGAGTCAATATGGAGGTCGATTATATTCGGGCTTATAATTGGCCTTTAAAGGATGGTAATGAACTGCCGAATCCGGATTTTGAGGGCAAGGCTGGCCTTGCACCTTGGGAAGGAGCAGCGGTCATCGAAGAAGGGCGTGGAGAAAAAGGCAGTAAAGCGGTCGTACTTGCGCCGGGTCAAAAAATAGAGCAATATGTTTATTTGGATCCTCAACAAGACTTCAAGCTTGGCTATTGGAGTAAAGGAGGTAAAGTTCAGGCGGAAGTGGATGATGTTGCTGTCGTAACAGGAAAGTTATCGACTTTAAAGACTTTAATAGCTGATTCAGGAAAGAGAGGTGGAGAACAGGCGGTTAATTTTGTCACTGGCAAGGAGATCAATCCGAATAAAAAAATAGTTCGGATCGGATTTACCAATGTAGGAACGGAAAACGCATTTTTGGATAATATCATATTGAAAAAAAGATAGTTATAATGCGGTTTTCTTAATAAATATTGGCTTCATGTATATCACGTTGGAGCCATTTTTATGTTTTTTTATGCGGTAAATGTTTCTTTTGATATGCTGAAGGTGACATATTTGTCTGTTTTTTGAAGAAATGAGAGAACGTAGCGGAGTCCTCAAAACCCAATTCAATCAGGGTGGTCTTGATTGGATTGGCCCCCAAACGCAGCAGGTGCATAGCTTCCTTTAACAAACGATTATGAATCAATTTGAGGGGGGTAGTCTCCATGTATTGCATTGTTTGCAACCAAAGAGTTGTTGCAGTTATATTCAATAAATTTGCGTAATAAGCGACATGGTGTTCTTGTTTATAATGAAGTTCTATTAATTCAAGAAAGCGATTCAGGATGGCTGGATAAGTGTATGGTGCTAAATTATCGATGTGTTTGGTTAAGGAGCGGTTAATCTCTAGTAAGCTAGTACCCAAACGTGATAAAATGAGTGATAATAGTGGCTGATAACGATAGAGTTCCTCACGGATCTTATCGAATTCATAGCGAAGCCTCTCAAATTCATATGCTGCGATCTGAAGTATCGGATAATCTTTAAGAAGTTTTATGTTGATTGAAAGCGTATGACATAATTTTTGAAAATTTTGCCAGGGAATTCTAAAATGATAAACAGCGGTTTCTTTGAAAAAATAGAAAGAACTTGACTGACCAGGGAACATTAAATGAATTTGATAACCCATTATATTATGTTGCCCCTGATCAATCTGACGGATACCTCCTCCCGAGTGTATTAAGATAAGGGTCAGCACCTCTTTGCTTTTGAGCATATGGCAGGTGTGTACTCTGATATTCCGCATTCGATATAAAAAACCGAGATGCTCTACCTGTTCGTCGCATGTTGTTATGTTTGCAGTATTAAACATAGTTATTTTGGTCTGAGAGGCGTTAAATGCACGATTTGTTTATTCAATTTTGCGATTCTTATCTAACGATTATAGGGATATTCCTGTACCCAATGGAACTTGCGCTGCTTTAATTCGAAAGTTTGCACGTCTTGTTTAATCAGTTTAATTTGCGCTGTATGGTCATCGAAGGCTTTTGTCAGAAGAATATTTCCATCTTGGTTGATTTGATAATCAAATTGATAATTGTTTAAGGTGATTTTCTTCCCCGCAGCATCAATTACAACGCTCTCTTTGCGGGCTATAGTCTGTGTTGCGTATTAAGACCTTATTGTTATCAATTTCGAAAACAATAAGTCGCCAATTTTCGGGGATTGTTTTGCGTGGTGTTCCCGCTTGATCAATACGGTAGATTCCATATAGTGGTGACTTCGTTAGGTACTCAGCGATCATTTTTTTTGTACTTAATATGCCCATGCCCTGTTGCACTATAAAGAGAAGTAACACGGCCAATTTGATGATAAACAAACTTTTTCTTTTCCAGCTTTTATTGAATAGGGGTTGTTGAATAGGAAGTAACTGTACAGGTTTTCCTGAAATAAAAATTTCGCACAATGCTTTTAAGTAGGGAAGCAGTAGAAATATGGAAAATAGCAGGAGTGCTGTGGAGACCATTTTGACAGGAACATCATAAAAATAATTAACAGCCATAATATTGATACTTGTCGCAACCGTAATAAGTGCACCCAAAACCATCATTTTTCTGAAAAGCAATAGGCCAGATAATATTTCAATTGAACCGATGAGTATATTGTAGCCTTGAGAATAACCGATATAAGTCCATGCGAGGCCCATGGGGGAATATTCGCCCAATGGCTGCAGGAGTTGTGTTAACCTCGGCGGCTGCATTTGCATATAGAAGACTTTGATGAGACCATAGTTGATGAGCATAAAAGCAACATAATAACGTATTGCTGTGGTTAACCAGTAAAAAAGGATCCTATAGTTCGCTCTTTTTCGATCTAATATGGACCATAAAGCTGCCCCGACTAATGCTAGTAGGAATAAGATCAATAAGGATATCCAGGCATAGGAGGTATCCCCACTTCCGTTGATGAAGATGCTGTGGTCGTAAGAATAGCCCAATATATTTTCTGCAAACCAGGGAGTCAACTTTTGCATAAAATGGTTGAGGGGAGAGCTGATATAGCCATATAATGGATAAGTGCCGTTGTTGAAAACAAGAATAAACGACAAAATGAAAATAAAAGAAAATCGAAAACCTAATTTTCTAAAGGCAGGCCAACGTTCTGGACCGTTTTCGTTAAGAATAAGCATGATTAAAGTTTATAGTATTTAAGTTAATATTTTTTGGTAAAATAGACCGTATGTTTGTTGAAATAAATAATCGATTAAATAGTAAATAATCATTACGCTATATTTGGACAGAAGTTTTTATCTTGCTCCTAAAAAATAAGGATCATGGACAAGATCAGAGAATATTTCGAATCGCTCGTTGTCATGAATGATACGGACTGGGAAGTATTTTCCGCTAAGCTTGTTAAGATGGAGTTTCCAAAAAAATCACTGATTTTGGAAATCGGAAAAACTGAACAGTATTTATCTTTTATTGAAAAAGGAATTGTACGTTTCAATATCCCAAAACTGGACTATGATTTTACTTTTGGATTCGCTTTTGAAAACTCTTTTGTAAGTGGGTACGATTCCTTCTTGACACAGCAGCCTTCATCGTATCATCTCGAGGCAATAACGGATTGTATTTTATGGCGGATATCGTTTGAGGATCTCCATGCGGTATATCAAACAACAACGGTTGGGAATCTAATTGGTCGGAAAGCGGTTGAGGACATTTTTCTAAAAAAAATGAAACGGGAACTGACGCTACTCGAAGATTCGGCAAAAACCAGGTATATCAATTTGTTGCGTGAGCAGCCCGAGCTGATTCGCAATATTCCCTTAAAATATCTGGCTTCTTATATTGGTATTAGACCGCAATCATTGAGCCGAATCAGAAAAGGCATTTATTAACAAATGTTCATTGATAACAAAAAGAAGGGTACCTATTTTTGTTATAAAAAAGATGAAACCATTTTTTGTATTGATCGTTGTCTTTGTTGTCTCCAATTTAAGTACCCTGTTGTTGAAAGGCACGGTGGATTATTTTTTTTCTGGCAAAATAGCACTAGCCGTTATGTTGCTGTTTACATCATTGGGGCATTTATTATATACAGAGGGAATGACCTTGATGCTGCCCGAATTTATTCCATTTAAAAAGGAAATGATCTATGCAACCGGACTGTTGGAAGCCCTTGCTGCTATTGGGCTATTTGTTCCACAGGTAAGCCGTATGACTGGGATACTTTTGCTGGTTTTTTTTCTGTTGATATTGCCCACAAATATCCGGGCAAACTTGAAGCATATAAATTATGAGACGGCTACTTTCGATGGACCTGGTCCAAACTATTTGTGGTTTCGTATTCCGTTTCAAATCTTGCTTATCGCTTGGACTTATTATTTTGCGATTCGTTAAATCAAGTTTCTTAACTAAAATATAGCATTAAATTAATATGGGATTGTTTAGTGTTATTTAACAATTTTTTATTTTTGCTAAACTTTTAGGTTTAATCAAATGAAAGAAGCAATTAAGATGATCGTATTTGACATGGCAGGTACGACAGTGAACGAAAATAATATTGTGTATAAGACGCTTAGAAATGCAATAAATACGGTAGGAGGCTATGAACTTACATTAACGGAAGTATTGGCGCATGGCGCAGGTAAGGAAAAGTTACAAGCGATCAAAACAGTACTTAAAAATAGCCTGAATCTTGTTGATGATGAATTGGCACAACGCATGTTTACGTTGTTTTTAGGGGAGCTGGAGCATGCTTATGAAGTAGAAGAAATTTATCCAAATACGAATGCTGAGGAGCTTTTTGCCATATTGAAAGACCGTGATATCTTACGTGTGTTGAATACGGGATATGACCGAAAAACTGCGGAGTCGCTTTTAGAAAAGCTTAACTGGAAAGTAGGAAAGGATGTAGATGCATTAATTACAGCGTCTGATGTGCCTCGAAACAGACCCTATCCAGATATGATTGAATTAGCGATGCAAAAATTTGAAATTGCTGATCCAGGTGTTGTCGTAAAGATTGGAGATTCTATTATCGATATACAGGAGGGGCAGCAAGCAGGTTGTGGTTTAAGTATCGGTATCACAACCGGTGCACATAATGTGGCTCAACTCAAATCCGCAAATCCCGATTATGTGATTGATGATCTACTGGAAATTGTTCCAATACTTGAAAAGAAGAATATCTCCAATACAGTTGTCTAGTTCTTTGACACTGTTGAATAAAAAAGCGGGTATTTCTTGTAGGAAATACCCGCTTTTGATTGCGATATGATCCACATGCTATTGCATTTGTATGCCTTCCATTGAATTCTGGTTTTTGTTTTTCTTAAACATGTTCATATCCATTTTTCCGAAACGGTAGGAAAGATTCAATTTGATCAACTGCGGATTGGAAAGTCGATAATAGGTTTGAGAGAATCCTTCACCCGATGAAACAATGGTATTGCCACGTGTTCTGAAGATATCATTGATGGCCAATGTTGCGGAGGCAGCCTGATTTTTCAAGAAGCTTTTCTTGATGGCAAAGTCGATACCATAGAATGGTTTGATATAGCCTTGGGAAGAGCTTTGTGCCTGGTTCATTGGTGGGCCGAATGTCTGGCCCTGTGTAACTGGCATATTTGTTTTACCTTGATATTCAAAAGCAAGCTGTAGGTTCCAGTTTTTCTGTAAGTTGAATGTATTGTTCAATTTTCCAAATACTGTCCACATACCTTCCGATGGTGTTTTCTCATCAACTTCAATTTTAGAATTGTAGAAGTTGAGGTCTGCTGTCAGATCCCACCATTTTTTGAGATTATTGGTATACGTGAATTCGGCCCCATAATTTTTGCTGGAATTGGCATTGATATAGGTATTAATGAAGTCCATTTTGTTCGTCACCGGATTGAGTTCCTGTGTCAGGTAACGTGTAATTAGGTTGTTTGTAGATTTATAGTATACCGTTGCCAAAAATGTACCTTTTCCATGTGTACGACTGTAAGAAAGTTCGCCCGAAGTGGTGAATTCTGGTACAAGATCGGGGTTACCACGTGTAATATTTAAGCTGTCTGTGTAGTCAACAAAAGGGATAAGCTGAAAGAAGTTCGGACGGTTGACACGACGGGTTACGCTCATCTGTATTTGGTCTTTTTCGGTTAGCTTTTTGCTCAGGAACAAAGAAGGAAATAAGCTAAGGGGGTACTTGTTGTGAAACTTTTCATTTGTATTCAAAAGTTCGCCGTCGTACGTTGAGCTTTCTGCGCGCAACCCAACTTTATAGGATACCCAGTCTTTGAGATTTCCTCCAAGTGAGGCATAAGCTGCATAGACGCTGTTTTTGTTATTATAGTTCGCTGAAGCTGCGGTGATATTTTCAAAATCCTCCTTATCCACTGCTTTTAAGGAATTCGTGTTGAGGTTTTTGAGTTTATTGATCTGGGCACGCACACCGGTCTCGAGTTTCATGCCATTTTTGAACGGTTTGACATAATCTGCCTGCACAGTCATAAATTTATTGTTGCCGGAGCCGTTGTTTTTTTGGATCTGCGTTCCGCTGACCTCATCGCTGGCATTGCGATAATTGGTCGTATATAGACCATTTGAGGTGTTATTACCGCCAAAGTAATTGAAATCGACAGACAATTCTTCGCCTTCAGTTTTGAATTTTTGGACGAGACCAGCTTGCAGGCCACGTGGTTTAAAGCTTCTTTCAGATTCGGAAATGCGATCGCTCATTGAAGTACTGCCCCCTGAAGTGGTGGAAATTGCTGAATTTTCATTAGGCTTAAATTTACCCTGAACCAACACTCCGGCGACAGATAGCGTTGTTTTGGGACTTAAGTCGTAATCTACGCCAAGCCGGCCAAAGGTAATCATACCTTTTGTTTTGCCCTCGATATCTTGATCTACTGTCGATTCTATGCCATTAATTGTACTGGTACGGTGGCTGTCGCCCTCGGTGTTGGTCCGCATGCGCATATTCATTCCCGTCAGTGAGATGTTGAATTTATTCTGACGCAGATTTAAACTACCCATAAAGTTGGTCCCGCCAAAGCGGTCGCCACCTAAGGTGACCATACCATTGTATCCGGCTTTCTTATTTTTTTTCAGAATAATATTGAGGATACCGGCCATACTTCCAGAAGCGTCGTATTTGGCAGATGGATTTGTGATGATCTCGATTTTATCAATGACATCAGCCGGAATTTGATCCGGTGTAAGCGTGGTCGGTTTTCCGTCAACAAAAATCGTTGGCGCTGCATTTCTCAATTTTACATTACCGTCGATATCTACTTGTACAGAAGGCATATTGCGGAGTACATCGATTGCTGTACCACCGGCCGCGACGATATTTTTCTCTACGTTGAAGACTTTTTTGTCGATATCCATTTCGAGTAATGCCTTGCGGCCAGTCACGGTGACTTCATCGAGCTTACGGTTGTCATTTTCCAGTTTGATCGCGCCGAGATCTTTGGTTGTTGTTTTGCTATCGCTATAGTCTACAGCTAGATCGATCGGTGCATAGCCTACAGAGCTAATTTTTAGCTTCCATTTTTCTTTTGGTGAAATGGCTGCGAAATTGAATTTTCCATTTTCTGAAGAGCTGGTACTTTTTACGAGAATTTCCCTTTCTTTACCTGTAGCTTGATCCTTGATGACCTTCAATAAATTCACGGAAGCTTGTGCGATCGGTTTCCCGTTGTCGTCCACAATTTGGCCGGAGAGCTGGCCTTCGGACATGGCGAAAGCAGGACGACCGCCAGCAGGGGCTTGAGCGTGTACAGAAGCAACCGCAGTTGCCATTAATGCTATTGCTATAAATCTTTTCATTTTTTCTTTGCTATGCTATCGGCTACGCGGATTAAGCTGTTCGATAGTACGCAAATTTGAAAAGGATTTTTTAGCTATGCAATCATCTGTAGACCGAAGCGGCGAATGTGTAGACGAACGGATAGTTGTATCGATTCAATTTGTACCTGTAGCATTAGATAAACTGTTCGATATTTTTAATATATTTTTTACCGATAGGAAGGGCAGTTTCGGGTAAGGTGAGTTTGCTTTGACCGATCTGTTCAATACGATTTTTGTTGACAATAAAAGAATTATGTATGCGTAGAAAATCGACTGTAGGTAATATTTTTTCCATCCCTCGGAGGTTGCTGCGCGTAAGAAGTGGCGATTCACGGTCGACCAGGTATATTTTCACATAGTCTTTCAAGCCTTCGATGTAGCTGATTTCATGGAGGAAAATTTTCGTCTTTTTGTATTCTACATTGACGATAATATGATCCTGTTCGGGTAGCTGTTTTGCACGGAGCAGCATACTTTCTTCCACTTTTCGGACTGCGGCTGCGAGTCGTTCTTTTGAAATGGGTTTAAGCAGATAATCTACGGCATTTAGCTCGAAACCTTCAACAGCATATTGGTGATAGGCCGTGGTGAAGATAACTAAGGGGCGTGGGGTGAGTTCGCGAATAAACTGCGTACCCAATTGATCGGGCATTTCAATATCCAGAAAAATCAGATCGATAGCGTGATCTTTTAAATAGTCTTCAGCTTCGGCCGTCGCATTAAATTTACGGGCGACTTCGATTTGCTCAAAATTCAATAAGTCGTCTTCTAAAATGTTGAGCGCAAAGGGTTCATCATCGATTAATATACATTTAATCTTCATCGGTCATCAGTTTTAAAGTCACTTCGAAATCTCCAGCATCGGTTTTTCCGATCCTGAGGTCATGTCGGTTGGGATACAATAATTGTAATCGTCTGCGTACATTGGTCAGTCCTATCCCTTCGTTTGGACGCGGTTCCGTATGTTGTAAAATGCTATTTCGGGATATAAAGATAATGCCACCTGGAGTCTCCTGAAATTGAAACTGTATCTGTGGTTCAGTTTTGCTATCCACACCATACTTGAATGCATTTTCCACAAAATGGATGAAGAGTAATGGGGGGATCATTCTATTTTTGACTCTGTCTTCGATATCTAGTGCCACATTTCCTTGAATAGGAAGACGAAGGGTCTGTAAGGCGATAAAATTGCGCATATGGTCGATCTCTTTAAAAAGTTCGACTTTGGGGCCGTCTACTTCGTAAAGTATGTAGCGTAGCATTTCGGACAACTTAACAATAGTGTCTTCGGAATCTGATGATTGTTTACGAATGAGCCAACGGATATTATTGAGCGTATTGAATAGGAAATGTGGGCTGATCTGAAGTTTTAACATCGTTAGTTCTGCCGTTGTTTTTTCAAGCGCAATCTGTTTGTTGAGCTCCTTTTGTCGGGCTTGCTCATCGTAGAGAAAGATCATCGAAGAGGTGATCATACAGAGTGAGTAAATAATGCCCGGGCCGATAACTAATCGTACGAAAAGAATATTTTCCTTGGTCAGATGAGCGAGCTCCCCATCTGGATTAAAATAGACTATACAGTAGTTCAGTGCTACATAGGTGGCGAATCCAAGTGCCATTAATAGTACAAAGATCTTTCTGCGACCAAAAAAATAGGTAGGTGCAACAACGTAGCAGTGCAAGTAAAAATGAGTAGCCAGGAACACAATATTTACTAAATGCGATAATGCCGAATAAGGCTTGAAATCCGCGATTTTATCCGGCTGGTAGAGGTACGTAATAAAGGGCAAAAGCAGTAATATGGTCCAGATGACAATATGTAAATAGAATTTTCTGAAGAATCTGCCGATCATGTTATATCTAATTAATCCCCTTACTTTTGGATAAGACCAAACTTAGATAAATTGCTTTTTATATGCAATATAAATACGTTTATAGGTAAAAACAATTATTCATCAAAGCTGTTCTCCGAAGGTTATCATGATCTGTTGTCAATCGATATGGTGTTATAAACATGAGCAGCTATTAAATGAAATGATGTTAAAAAGAGGTTCAGGAAAGAACACGAAAACGGGAAATAGGCTGGACTGTTGGAAATAGTTTTGTATTTTGCAGGTATAAACTTTGTAACGTGACGTTCAATCCAAACCGATATCAGCATATGCCCTACAGACGCTGTGGGAAGAGTGGCATTCTCTTGCCAGCCATTTCATTGGGGCTTTGGCAAAATTTTGGTGAAACCGATATTCAAGCGGTGTTCCGCAAAACCTTGGTGACCGCTTTTGATCACGGGATTACCCATTTTGACCTTGCCAATAATTATGGTCCGCCTCCGGGAAGTGTAGAAGAGAACTTTGGACATATATTGCGTAGCGATTTTGTGGGCTATCGTGATGAACTTTTAATTTCCACTAAAGCGGGATATACCATGTGGCCGGGTCCGTATGGTGACTGGGGAAGTCGTAAATATTTGATGGCCAGCTTACACCAGAGCTTAAAACGGATGAAGCTCGATTATGTGGATATATTTTACCATCATCGACCGGATCCGAATACACCGTTGGAAGAGACGATGGTCGCATTGCGAGATATTGTTCATCAAGGAAAGGCCTGCTATGTGGGTTTGTCCAATTATCCTCCTGATCTTGCTCAGAAAGCTGCTGCGTTATTGCGTGCAATGGGGACACCATGCCTTATTCATCAGCCTAAATATTCGATGTTGGTGCGGACACCTGAGGAGGGGCTTTTGGATGTGCTGCAGGCAGAAGGAATCGGAGCGATCGCTTTCTCTCCTTTGGCACAGGGACTGTTGACCAATAAATACTTAGGTGGCATTCCGGCAGATTCGCGCGCTTCGAAAGAGCATTTTTTGAAAAGTGACATGATCACTGCTGAATTGATGGAGAAGATAGACCGGTTGAATAATCTGGCGATACAAAGAGGCCAAACATTGGCTCAAATGGCAATTGCATGGTTGTTGAAAGATGAACGTGTAAGCTCCGTTTTGGTAGGGGCGAGAAATAGTGAGCAACTGGTTGATTCACTCAAGGCCCTGGACAGGCTAGACTTTACGGCGGATGAATTGGCACTTATTGATGCTATTCTGAAGTATAATTAATCACCTAATTGATCGTGTCATGTTTGCTTTTGAAGCACAATTGGAAATTATCGGTATCAATCCTTTTGTTTTTGTTCCTGCTGATATTCTGGAAAACCTATTTAAGGATGCGGGAATGAACAAAGGTTATATTCCTGTGAAGGGAAAAGTTAATGAAAAAGATTATGTTCAGACCTTGCTGCGATTTCAGGGGGAATGGAGACTGTACATTAACACGGTTATATTGGCGAACTCGCCGAAACGAATCGGCGAGACCTTAACCATAACAATCGCTTTTGATCCGGAAGACCGGACTATTTTGCCTCATCCAGAACTCGAAGCAGCATTTGCGCTAAATAAGGATGCACTAAAGGTATTTGATGGATTGTCTCCATCAAAGCAAAAGGAAATTATCCGTTATATTTCTAACTTAAAAACTGCGGATAGTCGAAGAAAAAACATCGAAAGGGCGATCGGTTTTCTATTGGGTAAAAATCGATTTGTGGGGCGTGAAAAGCCCTAAGAACTCAGACCAGTACTTCCATGTATGTCCTGTAATTACGGCCAGATATAGGGAGGATTGGTTAGAATTTTAGTGATAATTTGAATATACTTATGGACAATCCTAAAATAGTATGGGGTATCATCGGCTGTGGTGATGTCACAGAAAAAAAAAGTGGACCTGCGTTTAATCGGATAAATAATAGTCAGCTAATGGCTGTCATGCGAAGGGATGCGGCGAAAGCTGCTGATTATGCTAAGCGACATCAGGTACCCCTATGGTATTCAGACGCTGACGATTTACTTGATAATATCGATCTCAATGCGATTTATGTCGCAACGCCACCGTCCTCTCATCTCGCGTATGCACTATCAGCCCTTCGTAAAGGGAAATCTGTTTACGTTGAAAAGCCCGTTACGTTAAATGCGATAGAGGCTGAATCATTATTGGCGGAAGTAAAAAACAGGAACGGGAAATTGGTTGTTGCGCATTACCGTAGACAATTGCCTTTGTTTCTAAAGGTTAAAGAGCTTGTTGAAAACGGTGAAATTGGCCAGCTAAGGACGGTGCAACTCCGTTTATGGCAAAGCAGAACGCCCGACCTGGTAACTAAAAGTGGCGGAGATTGGCGTACTGATCCTGCTGTTTCGGGCGGCGGCTACTTTTTTGATTTAGCCCCTCATCAATTGGATTTGATGCTCTATTTTTTTGGAATGCCGATTTCATACGATGGTTTTAGCTTAATTCAGGATAAGGACAGTGCTGTTGCCGATCAGACCACAGGGACCATTTTATTTAATAACCAGCTTGTTTTTAATGGAAGTTGGTGTTTTAATGTTGCCAAAGAAAATCAGGTAGACAGTTGTGAAATTGTTGGAAGCCTTGGTCATATTACTTTTTCCATTTTTGGAAATTCAATTGTTATCAAAACAGGGGATGGAGAGCAGGAATTCAGATTTGACCATCCCGAAAATATTCAATTGCCGATGATTTCGCGTGCGGTAGACTATTTTAGCGGCATCGGGCCAAATCCATCTCCGATTGAGGAAGCCTTGGTCCTGATGCAGATCATCGATAACTTTTCGACAATAAGGCAATAATATTTTGCTTTGCTGATAAGCTGTAGTCTTTAAGGATGAAGCATGTATAATGGAAAGCCTATTTGGAAGATAGTTATGATTTTGGTCTTCCAAATAGGCTTAATTTTTCTGACAGTGTCTGATCTTATTGGCCACAAAGAACCTTCAGTTTGCTTTCATTGCTGTTAGTGTCTGCGAAGTTATGAAGGTTTTATTAAGTATTCTTCTTTTGAATGGACCCATTGGAGCAATGAGTTCTAAGTTGGTGCCATAAAGAGGTGTACCGAACTGATCTTAAAAGCAATTAATAGATCGCTACTGGATTGACATTGACCTGTGTGGATCCTACATATAAGGGCTGTCCAAGGACAAATAGAAATTCCCAGACTTTTTCTTTTACCAAGGGGCGTGTATCGATTAATTCAAGATTGTATATGCCACGTTTGGCCAATAAAAACTGATTGATTGGAAATTCCTCGTTGGTATTGGGGTTTGGATATACTTCAGATGCCCACGTGTCACCACCAAAAGCAACGATACCTTGATCTGCTAGCCATTTTGCTGCATCCATGCCGATACCGGGTTCAGTTTCCAGGAACTGTTGGTTGTTGTTGCCGATCAATTCCAACCAGCCCGTGTTGAATAAGACGATGTCACCTTTTTTGATCGTGATCCCTCGTTTTTTTAACACCGATTGAATGGCTTCAACGGTAAATTCTGTACCACCGGGAACGATATCTTTTCCATAATAGGCTGTCATATCCAAGACAATAGCACGGGTTACCAGTGGTGGGACTTTTTCTATTCCAAGTTTTTTAACGCCTTCTACCGTAACGAAATCCTGCGCTTTGTTGCCATTGTAGTAGATATTGTTGATTCCGATATGTCCAATACCGTTCAATTGGGTGCCGACACCGGTCCAGGCATTTACCAATTCGTCGTTGAAAGTGAATTTATTGGGACCAAGTGTTGCACCAGCCTGTTCTCCGGGTTGTATATTATACAAGTTAAAACTACGGTGGCGGAAAGCTGGGAGCTGTTTGTTTACAGGGACAGCAAGAGGGACAGTTTTTCCCTTTTTGACAAGTTTTAATGACTGTAGCACCAATTTTGGTGATATTAAATTGGCAGCTCCGATCTCGTCGTTCTTACCATAAGCAGCATGATGCCATGTACTATCTGTTGGGTCTACCAACAGTGTTTTATTTTGCGCATTGCTTTGCAATGCTGTGAGTGACAGTACCCCCATGAGGAGTACTGTCAACTGATTGAATTTTTTCATCATTGAATATTAAATTTTTGCTAATGCAAGATTGATAAAGGATAGTTCTTCTGCGGTAAGCGTGATGTCGATGGCCTGCGCATTTGCGATGGCCTGCTCTGCATTTCGGGCACCTGCCAAGACCACAGTGATCGCCGGCTGCAAACTAGTCCAGCGTAATACCAATTGGGAAAGCGTGACACCTTTGTTTGCGGCAATTGGACTGATGGTATCCAAGAAGGTCTTTACCTTGGCCAGATCAAATTGTTGGAAATAACCATTGCGGTGATCGTTTTCTTTTAATTTACCAGTATTGAAATATTTACCGGTTAACAAACCACGCTCCATAGGGCTATATACAATGATACCCAGATCATTTTCCTTTGCGTAAGGAACAAGGTCCTGTTCGATACCTCGGTTCAGCATGCTGTAACCAACTTGATTACTCGCTATATTGAGGGTTTTTCGTGCTTCTGAAACTTGATCAACGCTATAATTGCTGACGCCGGCAGCACGGATCTTACCTTGTTGTAAAAGAAGATCCAAGGCTTCCATCGTTTCGGAAATCGGAGTTGTACTATCTGGCCAGTGAATCTGTAGTAGATCGATATAGTCGGTGCGTAAGCGTTTTAGGCTATTCTCTACTTCCTGAATTACACTAGCTTTTGATGCATATTTATAAACTGGAATAGTTTTACCAGCTTCTTCTGCGTCAAAGAAAAATTCACCTTTTCCTTGGTTACTACCGTCCCATACCAAACCAAATTTGGTCAATACCTGTATTTTGGTCCGATCATAACCTTGAATTGCCGCACCGATCATTTCTTCACTCAAACCAAAGCCATAAAACGGGGCTGTATCTAATGTAGTGACACCGTTGTCGATCGATGCTTTCACAGAATCAATAGAATCTTTCTTTTCATTGCCGCCCCACATGTTGCCGCCAATTGCAAAAGCTCCGTACGTAATTGCTGATAATTCTAAATCTGTTTTTCCTAATTTTCTGTATTCCATTTTTTATTTTTTATGTCTCTTGTTAAATTTTATTTGTCGTTCTGATGCACCTTTTTTTACCAAATAAATCTGTTCGAAAGGATGCCTACTATTATCTGAATGATTGATGGCACAAAGTTATAACGCTATTTTTTATTATTAAAATAATTTAAATTAGGTTATTCTATTATTTTTGTGATATAATACTAGCGTCTTTTTTTGAAAAGCGCCAGCAGATTTCTGTTAACTTTTTCTTGTACATTCCTACACAAACTAGTAGATTTATATAGTGTGGTAGGTCTTGTGAGCACTTACATTTTTATTGGGATAACCGTTCAGTAAAAGAATATCTATGCAAACAGAACAATTTAAACCTGATGTGATTATTATCGGAGCGGGTTTAGCAGGGCTTACAGCAGCAATGGAGGTTACCAATGCTGGTAAGAAAGTGCTTCTTGTGGATCAGGAAACAGCTGAAAATCTTGGTGGTCAGGCCTATTGGTCCTTTGGTGGGCTTTTTCTTGTCAATTCATCTCAACAACGTCGCATGGGCATCAAGGATTCTTTTGAACTGGCTCGGCAGGACTGGATGGGAACTGCAGGGTTTGACCGCGAGGAGGATTATTGGCCGCGACAATGGGCAGAGGCCTACCTGAAATTTGCGACGGAAGAGAAGGCTGCTTACGTCGCTAAGCTCGGTATTAAGCTGATGTTTATGGTCGGTTGGGCTGAGCGCGGTGACGGATCGGCCTCGGGGCATGGTAATTCCGTTCCTAGATTTCATGTTAGTTGGGGGACTGGAACTGGCGTTGTGAAACCTTTTGTGGATAAAGCTTTTGCTGCGCAGGAAAAAGGTTTGCTGCGGTTTTGCTTTCGACATCGCGTGACAAAATTGCTAACGCAAGATGGCGCGGTCATCGGAATTGCGGGCGATGTTTTGGAAGATGATAACAAAGCAAGGGGTGTTGCTACCAACAGAAATATTCTTGCAGCGTTTGAATATTATGCAGATCAGGTCGTTATTGCTTCGGGAGGGATTGGAGCAAATCATCAATTGGTACGCGAAAATTGGCCTGAACGATTAGGGAAAGCACCAGTGCAAATGATTTCAGGTGTTCCCGCCTATGTCGATGGAAAAATGATTGGAATTGCCGAAGAGGTTGGGGCTCATATGATAAACCGCGATCGCATGTGGCATTATACGGAAGGGATTGAAAATTGGAATCCAATATGGCCTATGCACGGCATCCGTATTTTACCTGGGCCGTCTTCATTGTGGTTTGATGCCCGCGGTAATAGGCTTCCAGCTCCTTATTTACCTGGATTTGATACCTTGGGTACACTCAGGCACCTGCAAGAAACAGGCTTTTCTTATTCCTGGTTTATCCTGACACAGAAGATTATCAAAAAGGAGTGTGCTCTTTCAGGTTCAGAACAGAATCCAGATATTACCGACAAGGATTATCGGTTATTTTTGAAACGCATTTTTGGGAAAAATGCACCTGGACCAGTTGAGGCTTTTAAGGAAAAGGGACCTGATTTTATTGTTTCGGACAATCTAAAGGATCTGGTCGCTCGTATGAATCGTTTGACAGGCGAAGATCTTTTGGATTATGAAACGATTAAAACGCAAATTGAAGCGCGTGACCGGGAGGTCGATAATAAGTTTTCAAAGGATACGCAAGTAAATTACATTCGAAATACACGAAACTACCTTGGTGATAAATTAGGTCGGGTGGCAGCCCTCCATAAAATCCTGGCGCCGGAAAATGGACCGCTCATTGCGGTACGTCTCCATGTGTTGACGCGTAAAACCTTAGGCGGTCTCAAAACGAATCTCCATTCGCAAGTACTAACAAAGGATAACAAGGTGATAGCGGGTTTGTATGCAGCAGGCGAGGTGGCTGGATTTGGTGGTGGCGGCATGCATGGTTATCGAGCGTTAGAAGGTACTTTCTTGGGCGGTTGTATATTCTCAGGCATGAAAGCCGGACAACATATTGCGCGTTTGCCAAAGGCAGCATTTACCTAAAAAATGTTTATGAAAGTCGATCCTTTTCTTTATAATGCCAGCTTTTCCATCCGATGTTGTTGCCGGATAGCGTCGGCCCAAGCCATCGGTGGTTACATTTAACGTTAAAACAACATTTCTAGTAGGCAATCAATGCGATGTTTGCCTATTCAGATCAGAGTAAGAAATTATTAAGTTTTTTTCTGGATAGAACGCAGCGTTTGAAGAAGAACAGAAACAAGTACAAAAGCGAGCCCCACATAGAAAGAAGCATTGACTTGTTTGCCTTCGTTGAAGAATAAAAAAGCAATGATAATCGAATAGATGGGCTCAAGATTGAAACTCAAATTGACCGTAAATGCAGATAGCTTCTTGAGTGATTCGGCAAAAAGAACATAAAGACCAACCGTACAAAATAAAGACAGCAAGATTAAATAGATCCCATCAGAAAAGCTTGGTATAAAACGTTCGGTGGGAAATAAATAATAGAAAATAGGCAGTCCAAGTCCCAATACAATGGTTCCACTAAGCATTTGATAATAGTTGAGTAATTTACTATCATATTGTTTGACCAATCGCTCATTGTAGATGGTATATAGGGCCGCGAAAATAGTTGAAATTACACCCAAAATAATGCCCACTTGATAAGAGCTATCAAAATGAAAGATTAAACTGATTCCGATCAAGGTCAACATGCTTAACATCAGCTGCGCCGCACTAAATCTTTTTTTATTGATGATAGGTTCTAGAATGGCTGTGAAAAAACTGGTCAGGCAATAGCACACTACGCCAATGGAAATATTGGAAAACTTGATACTTCCATAGAAAAATATCCAATGGATGGTGAGCAATAATCCACCTCTTGCAATATTCAGTATATCTTTTGTCGATTTTAATCGCTCAATCTTGAATAATTTGAGGACAACGAAAAGAATAAGTGTTGAAAGTAAAACCCTAAACCACACGAGTGGTATCTGATTGAGGGTAATGAGTTTGCCGAAAACTCCGGTGAAGCCTGCGAGCAGTACCGCGGTATGAAGTACTAAATATGATTTTTTCATAAAAAAAATGTCTTTCCCATAAAGGGAAATTTAAAAGCTAAATAAATAGTTAATCCTTGTATCATCCGAATTTGCTCCTGATCAGATATCATTATTCGTTTGACATTGCGCTATGTTATTTTGCTGGTGGAGAAAGACAAGTTCTTCGGTCCATGGTTTTATGCTAGTTTTTAACAAATATAGAAATTATCTACGGTATTCAAAGTCCTTTATTTCAGCCATTTTGTTGGATTAATATTCTTCATCCTAAAGACTAAATCTTATATTAGTGATCTCACTAGGGGGATGCCCAAGATAATCGTCTTCCTAGTATTGAATATGCAATATCAATATAAACCAAACTAAACAATGAAGAGGAAAGAATTTATTCGAAATACGAGTCTGTTGGCGGCATCGGCACTTTTTGCACAGACGAAAGTATTCGGTTTTCAAGCTGATACGGTCCGTGTGGGACTGATCGGTACCAACGGTATGGGTTGGTCTAATCTGAACGCTATCTTGAAAGTACCAGGCGTGCAGTGTACGGCATTATGTGATGTCGATGAAAATGTTTTGAAGAATCGCGCTGAGGAATTAAAGAAACGCAATGTTGATGTGAAGACTTACATCGATTATAAAGATCTTCTGAAAGCAAATGACGTTGATGTTGTTATTGTCGCTACGCCCGATCATTGGCATTGCATGCAAATGGTTGATGCTGTTGCGGCAGGAAAAGATGTATATGTCGAAAAACCGATTGGCAACTCCATTCGGGAATGTGAAATTATGGTTGCAGCTGCTAAAAAGTATAAACGTGTTGTACAGGTAGGGCAGTGGCAACGAAGCCAACAACATTTTAGAGATGCGATGGATTTTGTTCATAGCGGAAAATTGGGAAAGATACGCCTTGTTAAGGCTTGGGCTTATCAAGGTTGGATGAAGAGTATTCCGGTTCAGGCAGACGCTAATGTTCCTACTGGAGTACATTATGATAAATGGTTGGGGCCAGCCCCAAAACGTGCATTTAATCCCAATCGTTTTCACTTCAATTTCAGGTGGTATTGGGATTATGCGGGTGGCCTAATGACCGATTGGGGTGTACATATGTTGGATTATGCGCTGATCGGAATGAAAGTGTCAGATCCTGTTTCGGTAATGGCTGCTGGCGGTAAATTTGCTTATCCCGACGACGCCGCTGAAACACCAGATAGTCTAACAACGGTGTATGAGTTTGATGGATTTAATGTTCAATGGGAACAGGCGACAGGTATAGATTTGGGCCCTTATCAGAAGACTCACGGCGTTGCTTTCATTGGTAATAATGGTACCTTGGTCGTTAATCGTGAAGGCTGGGAAGTTATTCCCGAGAAAGGACGAATGGACGCTGTCTCTTTCCAACGTTCGCAGGACAATGGACTGGACAAGCATATGGTTAATTTCGTTGAAGCTGTTAGAAAGAAATCAGTAGAAGGTCTTCATGCTCCGATAGAAGCGGGGGCTCATATTGCGATATTCTCACAGATGGGAAATATTGCATACCGTTCTAAAAAGAAATTGTTTTGGGACAAACAAAAGCGCAGTTTCAATGATAAAGATGCGGACGGGTACTTAGTGAAAGTTTATCATAATGGCTATAATCTGCCTAAAGTGTAAGGAAATATGGGTATGAAAGGTATCGTATTGGGTCTCGCTCTGGCGACATTGTCTGCAAAGCAAGTTTCGGCGCAACAGATGGAAAAAATGTGGGATGGTCAAGGAGGAAAAAATTCCATTTCCCAAAATAGAGGGAAACTGTTCCGTGACGGCAAATATGCGATGTTTATCCATTGGGGAATCTATTCGCAGCTGGCAAATACCTGGAAGGGGAAAACGTTTTATGGCATAGGGGAATGGCTCATGAACAAGAGCATGGCCAATATCCCCGTCGCTGACTACATGGCCGCGGCGGCGTCATTTCATCCAGATCATTTTGACGCTAAGGCGATCGTACAGCTTGCAAAAGATGCGGGGATGCGCTATATCGTGATTACGAGCAAACATCACGATGGATTTTCGATGTTTCATTCGAAAGTGAATTCGTTTAATATTGTTGAGGCGACCGATTTTAAACGTGATCCGATGATTGAGCTCGCGAAAGCCTGTAAGGAAGCGGGGATCGGTTTTGGCTTCTATTATTCGCAAAATCAGGATTGGACTTATCCCGGCGGAAATGGAGGTCCCAAGGTGGACGCAGTCGGTCATTCGAAAACATTTGACGATTATTTTTGGGAGAAATGCTATCCTGAGGTGAACCAGATTACGACGCAGTATGGGCCGATAGAATTGGTCTGGTTCGATACGCCTGGTGGGATGGATAAGAAATACGCCCAAAAACTTGTCGAATTGGTTCATAAAAATCAACCTGGGGCTTACGTGTCGGGACGTGTTGGACACGGACTTGGTGATTATTCTACTTTGGGGGATATGGAAGTACCACGGCAGAATGTTCCAGGTCTTTGGGAGGCAGTCGATGTAACCAATGACTCTTGGGGGTATGCTTGGTACGACAATAATTGGAAGAGTGCCCGTGAAATCTTGTCTCGTACATTGTCGACTATTAGCCGGGGCGGGACTTACATGTTAAATGTTGGGCCTAAACCAGATGGGACTATTCCTGAGCCAGCGAGCTTAGCTTTGCGTGGTGCTGGTGCGTGGATCCGAAAGTATCCAGCGGCCGTTTATGGTGCGCAAGCTTCACCTTGGGGGCACGCTTTGCCTTGGGGGGATGCTACTGTACAAGGACGTAAAATTTCATTATTGGTCTATCACTGGCCAACTAATGGAAAGTTGTTTGTTCCGGGCCTAACAAAAGGGATAACGTCGATCAATCTTTTAAACGCAGATGGGAAGAAAAAGTTAAATTATACGACCGATGGAAAATGGTTGGAGATCAATATCCCATCGGTAGCTCCAGATCCACTGGTTTCTGTGATTGAGGTCGTTATGCAGGGGACACCTCTTATTGATAAAATGTTGGGTGTCGATCCGGCGATGGAGACAATTCTTCCTGTAGACTTTGCCGAAGTTGAAGGATGCCATAAAACCGGGAAATCCTGGATGGAGAAATTCGGTGAATGGAAACATGTGGTTCAAGTAGGGCAATGGACTGGTCAAAGTAAACTAACGTATGCTATAGACATTGTTAAGCCAGGCTATTATCAAGTTGATCTAAATTATACGGGGCAGGGGAGAGTGGTGTGGAAGATTGAAAACTCGACTGGAGAGATCGTGCAGAATCAACAAGCCGCCGCTTCTGGGTATAATTGGTACCCATGGGGATGGATGAAATTTAAAGCCCCAGGAAGATACAGCGTTACTGTTTCATTTCTTGAAGGTGATGGTGACAAGGTCAGTCTCAGTGCACTTCGATTTAAACCTGTAGAATAGGCTGTTGCTGTCTATTCTACAGGTTTTTCAATCATCAATTTCTGTGCTTTCTGCCTTAATTGATGATATTCCCAAAAAAATCAAACAGGGATTTTTAGGCAGGCATTCGATTCAGCTAGTCTTGCATAAGAGTCTGTATTTTCTCAATAGAATCCTCATTCTCCAAAAACTCAAGATACGGTAACAAAGGTTCGATATCTTTTTTGTCCATTGTTTCTATGTCTTCAAATAAAGCATTTACAAAATCACTGCAAAAAGATTTGCCAAAGCTATACGTGATGATTCTCGCAAGATCATCACAATCGATTTCCGTGGCATTCAGATTAAATACAAGTTCAGGTATTTCGTAGTCGCCTTCTGCCGGATAGCCGATATACCTAAACATGCTTTCCTTCCATACACGAAATAGAATTTGATGCGAGACATGTTTTCCAAAGTATTCGAACACCTTGGAAAGTAGATCGCAAGCTGCCTCCTTCTCAAAAACACCGGTAATGCTTTTGTCTATCAATTCAGCATAAGGAATGAAAATCGAGCTATCGAAATGAACATCAAAATTAGCGGTAAGCATAGCCAATATATGTTCTTTGGGCTGGATTCTTAGAAGTTGTCTTGCTGTTAATGAGGTTAAGTTGTGCTTTTGTTCTCGACCGTGGCTATCGGGGAGGAGCACGGTGTGTTCTTTGTCGAGGAGCGAGATGACGAATTTCCAGTCTTCGGGCCTTTTGAGAATCCTGCAGTTCTGAGCGAGATAACCGCTTCTTTTTGGGTCAGGTTTCTTGTCTCCGACAATAACTTCTCCAGGTTGAATAACATGTTCTGGAGGAACTTTAAACCTGCGTATATGCACAAAGAGTTCTTCTCCGGAAGGTAACGCAAGAGTACCAAATCCTTTGTTATTGTCGAACCATTTGACAGCGCCGATAAACATGGCTGGAGTTGAGTTTTGTTTCAATAGCATAAAGGTAATGAATAAATGCATTTATTATGCATTGAAAATGAAATATTTGTAATTATTTGCCGTGAAAGACTTTTAACGGATCCGATGGATTCTTAGTCTACATGGTTAAGAACGCTTTCTAAACAGCCAAAATGTTCGTAATTTCAATAGAAAGCGACAATCAAATTAGTGGGACGGAATTGGACAGGAGTCAAAAGGCGTTTTGAAAAATCGATTGAGAGAATAATTTCATAGCATTTTTTGTCGCCTAGGCGTAATTTTGAGCTAACTTAGTCTGTTGAAATCTGTTCTATAAAATCGTTCAATAATATAACGTATCCTATGCAGTCTGTAATTGTCAAATCTATTCTCAATAAAACAAAACAAAGAGATCCTTGGTTTCTTGACGATTACACCGTCAATCCTTATAGCGGATGCTCGTTCAATTGTTTATATTGTTATATCAGAGGTAGTAAATATGGTATTAATATGGCCGAAAAGCTAAGTGTAAAGCGCAATGCGGTGGATTTGTTGGACCGAGCCCTAGCGCTTCGTGCCCGTAAAAAACAATATGGAATAATTGTATTGTCGTCTGCAACGGATCCTTATTTGCAATTTGAGCAAACCGAGCTACTGACGCGCCAATTATTGGAAATTATAGTACATTATCGCTTCCCAGTGCATATTATCACCAAATCGGATCTAGTAAGTCGGGATTTTGATTTGTTGAAGCAGATCGATGCTGAAGCGATACTCCCATTGGATCTGCAGGGTAAATTGACACATCGCGCTTTTATTACTTTTTCCTTTTCAACCATCGATATGGAAATTGCCAGCATATTTGAACCAGGTGCACCATCGCCTGAGCTTCGTTTGAATACATTGAGTGAAGCACGTAAGATGGGATTGTGTAGTGGCGTAAGTTTAATGCCTTTGTTGCCCTTTATTTCGGATACCGGAACTCATCTTGATCAGATGTTTGGGACTTTTCGATCCATTGATGCAAATTATATTTTTCCAGCAACCTTGGCCTTGTATGGTTCTGATCCTGGTGACAATCGGACGTTGGTTATGCGTGCGGTTGAAAAACACTATCCACAACTCGTGGAAAAATATCAACGATTGTTTGGTGCGGACGGCAAACTTCCTAGCTATTATCGACAGGCATTTGCGGAAAAGGTTAAGGGACTATGTCTGCAATATGGACTTAGGGACCGGCTGACGAATAATGATCCCTTATAAATTCCTGGGTATTTTTGGCGGTTGATCAATACCAAAGTAGCTTTTTCTCCTTCTCTGTGATGTGTGTTAAGTTGAGCCTTTTGCGTTTTTTCCTTATAAATAGGCCATTTAAGTTGAATGTGATGGTCTTGATTCTAATCTTTTTAATAAAGCAATCTTATTCCGTAATAAATACAGGTTTTTAGGTATGCTAACTGTTTGAATTTTAGCTTTTAATTGTATGTTTTCGCCCTGACTAAGACCGATAGAAAACAAATGTATTGGATAAAGGATTTTTTATGACGAAGTTTTACGTTAAAACGAAGAAAATAATTAACCTAATTGTTTAAGCGTTTTGTGAAATAAGTGATCCCTCGCTTTGTTGTTTTTTGTATTGTATTGTTTCAAATATGTTACATTTTATTTCGTATAAGGTTTTTGTGAATATTATTTGTTTAATATTATTTAACATGGTGATTGATAGTGTTTTGATTCATTATGTCAAACTGATTGGTTCTTTGTTTTATTAAAAAATTAAAAAAGACATTCTGTTTCGTGTTAAAATTGTATTATCTTAATATTGATTTAACCAATTGTCGTTTAATTGTTTAGTAATGCTTTGTTAATAATTTACAAATATTAAATAACCTTTCTTTGTAACCGAAGAAAAACAAAACCAAATTCATGAAAACGAAACACGTATTACTTCCTGTAATGATCGGGATGTCTCTCGGCGCGTGGGCCAAGAGCAAACCTGTCTTTCTGACATCTATTCCGGATGTTGAAATTTCCGCCAAATTTCAGGGGCCTATTCGAGGCATTGTAAAAACAGCAACCGGTGAACCTATCTCGGGTGTGTCAATTTTTAATTCAACTACTGGCAAAACTACGCAAACTGACCAAGAAGGTGCTTTTGTCATCGAAGGGAAAACTGGGCATACATTGCGCTTGTCGATGATCGGTTTTGAAACACAGCACGTAAAAGTAGAGGCAATACCTTTAACCATTCAGCTGGTTTCGACAGATCAATCCCTTGATGAAGTAATTGTTGTCGGGTATGGTAAGCAAAAAAAGGTAAACTTAACAGGTGCTGTTACTCAGATTGATGCGAAGATACTTGAAAATCGCCCAGTTGCCAATGCAACTCAAGCTTTGCAGGGAGCAATACCAAATTTGAATATTACATTTACCAATGGTAGGCCAGGAGGGGAAGGAAATGTTAATATCCGGGGTTTTGCTTCGATAAACTCAGCTAATGCACAACCCCTTATTCTCATTGATGGGGTTCCGGGTAATATCAATACAATCAATCCGCGTGATATTGAATCGATATCGGTTTTAAAAGACGCTTCTGCGGCAGCGATTTATGGCGCTCGTGGGGCATTTGGTGTTATGCTCGTAACAACTAAAAGAGGAAAGGCCGGAAAAATGAACATTAATTATAGTAATAATTTTGGTTGGTATGGACTGACGGTGCGGACAGATTTTATGACGAGCGGTTATGATGCTGCTAAACTAAATGATGAAGCTTTTATTCGTGCCACCGGTAATAGTTATACGGGATATACAGAAGATGACTATGCTGAACTATTGAAACGAAAAACAGATCCTAGTCTGCCTTCCGTAGTGGTTCAGAATAGAAATGGAAAAGATCAATATGTATATTATGGCAATACAGATTGGTGGAACGAGATGTATCGAAAAACACAGACCTCAATGGAACATTCGTTAAATTTCTCTGGCGGTAGTGAAAAAATTGATTACTATGTGTCGGGGCGACTTTATGAAAAAGGGGGGCTAATGAAAATTAACCAAGATAAATTCGATGCTTATAATGTTCGATCGCGCATAAATGCGCAGGTGACCCCTTGGTTGAAGGTAAGTGCAAATACCCAGCTGAATTACCAAAACTACACCTATCCAGGATGGGCGACAAGTCCAGATAATAACAATAATTTTATTTCAACAACGGTACACGCTTTACCATCTTATGTGCCCATGAATCCCGATGGTACCGCAACCTATAGGACGGAACTGAACAATTATAATATTGGCGATGGTATATATGCAGATTTGTTGCATGGAAAGTCAAAAGGTGGCGAGGATAAATATGAGTTTATCAATATGTTTGAGGCTGTATTTCAGTTGGCGCCAAACTTGACCTTAACGGGTAATTATACCTTTACTTATAATCCGATCCATAACTGGAATAGAAGAACGGCCGCTCCTTGGTCTGTTTTTCCTGGTGTGATCAATTACTTGGGAAATGATACCTATACCGAAGCGATCATCAATAGGCCAAAACATTCACTCAACCTATTCGCCAATTATAGCAAGCAATTTGGAGATCATCAGTTTGCCGCCACGGTAGGCTTTAACCAGGAAACCACAGGGTACAAACGAATCGGCGGTACGCATACTAATTTGCTGTCGGAGGACCTGAATGATTTTGCGCTGGGGACTGGTCAAATGCAGTTACTCGGGAATGCAAATACCTGGGCATTACGAGGCTATTTTGGAAGGTTGAATTACAATTATAAAGGGAAGTACCTGTTGGAGGTGAATGGTCGCTACGATGGAACGTCTAAATTTCCATCCAGTCAGCGATATGGTTTTTTTCCCTCTTTCTCGGGCGGATGGCGGATTTCGGAAGAGTCGTTTATGGCTAATCTGAAGCCGGTTTTGAATGAAGCTAAATTTAGAGTCTCCTATGGGGCGTTGGGTAACGCACAGGAAGCTGCTGAGTATGGTTACATCCAATTGTTGAATGCAGGATTGTCCAATTACATAACCAATGGTACAAAAACACAATACCTGAGTGCACCAACTCCAATTTCAGCTGATTTAACCTGGGAGAGAACGAATACATTAAATTTCGGAACAGATCTCGAATTTTTTAGAACTCGATTGAGTGTATCTGCTGACTATTTTATTCGAAATACGCTCGATATGTTGATCCCAGGAAAAACATTGCCAGCGGTTTTTGGTTCGGCGTCGCCTCGGACAAACGCTGGAGACCTAAGAAATAAAGGCTGGGAGGTTTCTGTGGCTTGGCGTGATCAATTTGACTTGGATGGAAAATCTTTTGGCTATAATATTGGGTTGGGATTGTCGGATTCTAAAGCGAAGATCACACGTTTTGACAATAAGGAAATGCTGCTAAGTAACTATTATGTCGGCCAGACTTTGGGCGAAATTTGGGGGTATAAGGCTGATGGTTTTTTTCAGTCTCAGGCGGAAATCGACAATTGGAAAGTTAACCAGGATTATGTGGATAAACAACGATTGGCAGCACCGGGAGACTGGTCCAAGCTTCATCCTGGAGATTTGAAATTTGTTGATATTGGTGGAAAGGATGGCGTTCCGGATGGAAAGGTTGATGCTGGAGACAATACATTGATGAACCCTGGGGATCAAGTGATCATTGGGAACAACAGAGCCCGTTATACATTTGGTTTTAATTTGGGGGCAAATTGGCAAGGATTCGATATTTCGGCCTTCTTTCAGGGGATAGGTCGACAACATTGGTGGCCTGGAGCAAATGCAGATAAGTTTTGGGGACCATACTCAAGACCGTACTATTCGTTTGTGCCGAAGGATTTTGAACAGGATATTTGGACGCCTGAAAATACAGATGCCTATTATCCATTGTTAAGAGGCTATATTGCCTTGAATGATCGTGGATCTTTGAACGTCAAATCGGATCGTTACTTACAGGATTTGGCCTATATACGACTAAAAAATCTAACCGTAGGCTATACGGTTCCTCAGGCCTGGCTAAAGCGCGTGAAATTGGCCAATGCGCGGATTTATGTGTCTGGTGAAAATATTTGGACTGCGACTAAGCTCCGTTCCAAATATATTGATCCCGAACAGTCGGCTCAAGAGGTCAACGGAAGATCATATCCAATCTCTAAAACATTTTCATTTGGTCTAGATTTAACATTTTAATAGTATGAAAAAGATAGTATATATATATGCATTGTTGAGCTGTGGCATGATGGCTTGTAGCAAAGATTATTTGGAACGTTTGCCTGAATCGTCAGTTACTCCTGAGGCTTCCTTTAAAACAGAAAAGGATTTGGCGTTATTTACAAAGTCATTTTACGATGCCGCACTACCTTCGGCCGAAGGAGTTTATAACGAATCGGTCGATAATATCGTTAAGACAACATTGGATGATGAATTGACCGGAAAAAGACAGGTTCCGATAAGTGGCGGTGGATGGACTTGGGCAAATCTTCGTAATATCAATTACTTTTTGGCGAATTGCTTTAATACAGTTTCAGAAACGACTGCTGCGCCCTATGCTGCCGAGGCGCGCTTTTTTAGGGCATATTTTTATTTCGATAAACTGAAACGTTTTGGAGATGTGCCCTGGTATGACAAGGTCATTGATCAAAATGACGAAGAACAACTTAAGAAGGCGAGGGATCCGAGAACTTTGGTTGTATCAAACATTCTCGCTGATCTGGACTATGCGATTGCCAATCTACCGGCTACCAAAAGTGATGAAAAAGTGACCAAATGGACTGCATTGGCCTTAAAGTCCCGGGTCGCACTTTTTGAAGGAACATTTCGTAAATATCATACAGAATTTAATTTACCCGATGCAAACGGCCTGTTGGAGAAGGCGGCCGATGCAGCCAGCAAGCTTATGGAGGGAGCGCAATACAGCGTATACAATGCCGCGGGAACAGACTCTTATGGTGCATTGTTTTATAGTGTTAATAGTTTGTCACAAGAGGTTATTTTAGCGCGGAAATTCTCGGATGCTTTGCAAATCTGGCACAATGTAAATTATTATACGATTACAGCTTCCTACGGAAAACCCGGATTGGATAAAAATTTGGTGGATTCTTACCTGATGAAAGATGGAACGAGGTTTACCGATAAATCAAATTACCAAACAATGACGTTTAAGGAGGAGGTCCTAAATCGCGATCCACGTCTAAGCCAGACGATTCGTACGCCGGGTTATAAGCGTATTGGAGGTGCCGCTGCTGTTGCTCCGAACTTTGGGAATTCAGTGACGGGATATCAATTGATCAAATTTGTGGGAGATGTAAAGTATGATAACTTCAATCGTTCTGAAAATGATATGCCGATTTTTAGGTATGCCGAGGTTTTATTAAATTATGCTGAAGCGAAAGCAGAGTTAGGCACATTGAGCCAGGCCGATTTGGACAAATCAATTAAGTTATTGCGCGATCGTGTAGGCATGCCAAATCTAAATCTGCAGGCGGCTAAATCAAATCCAGATGCATTTTTAGCGAAAGACTATCCGAATGTAGTTGGTGATATGAAGGGGGTACTATTGGAAATAAGAAGAGAACGCCGTATTGAATTGGTGATGGAATCTTTTCGTTGGGATGATATCTTAAGATGGAAAAGCGGCCAGTTGGTCACGAGACAATTTAAAGGGATGTATTTTCCGGGTACAGGCAAGTTTGATTTAGATAATGATGGTAAAGATGACGTTTGGATTTATGAAGGTGACAAGCCGAGTGCCTCGGGAATTCAGCTATTGAAATTGGGCTCGGAAATCTTATTGGAAAATGGGAATAAAGGAAATGTGATTATTAATGCGCATATCAAAAAAGTTTTCGATGAAAAGAAAGACTATTTATATCCAATTCCTGTCCAAGAACGACAATTAAATCCTAACCTTACCCAAAATCCAAACTGGGGAGAATAATACACCTTAAAAAATGCGATCAGTGGTCGAGTGCTTCTCCCGCTGATCGTATTTTTAATATTACGATATGTTTTTTTAACTAGCTGTATTTTAACTATATAGGTTGTGAAAAATGCGTTTAATTTATTTTTCGTACCTTTGTATCGTCAAAAGACAGAATGGCGTGAGTTTATTCCGCTATGGCTTTGTGCCTTTGGCACAGCCTAGGTTGTTCGTTATACTTGTTGAAGTATATTTTGGAGATGCTTTATAAATGGAGCATTTCGTCTTTAAAAGATTAGTTTCTTTTTCATCATTGCTCTTACCGAACCGAGAGTAAAGTATGTTAGTTAATAAGTTGATTGAACTGTACGAGTAAGATTTCGATCAAACGGACTCAACTGTAGGGATATTTTTTATTTGTAAGAAAATAGCGTAGGCGTATGGCCTTAGTGGATCACTTATGCCCTTTTGGTTTATTTATGTTTAAAAAAATTAAAGAATGGATAAAACAAGCAAGGTAAAAGTAAAAGTTGAAGACTTGGTACTTGTTTTCGGAAAGCAAAAGAAACAAGCTCTGCACTTACTGAACGAGGGTTTCTCGAAGAAGGATATTTTAGCGAAAACGGGCTGTACTATTGGGATTAACAAAGCTAATTTTGAAATCTTCGAGGGGGAATTTTTCGTTATAATGGGGCTTTCGGGAAGTGGGAAATCTACCCTGCTCCGTTGTCTGAATCGATTGAACGAACCGACATCAGGAAAGGTTTATATCAATGGTGAGGATATAACAGGGAAAAATAATAAAGATCTTCTTGAAGTCCGTCGAACAGAAATGAGTATGGTCTTTCAAAAGTTTGGTCTGTTGCCACATCATACCGTGTTGAGCAATGCTGCTTTCGGTTTAGAACTACGAGGGGAAGAACGGGACAAACGGGAATCTAAAGCGCAGCAAGCGCTTGATGTCGTCGGGCTCAGTGGATTTGAACAACAGCTACCTTCTCAGTTATCGGGTGGTATGCAACAGCGGGTTGGACTGGCTCGGGCACTTGCAAATGATCCTGAAGTACTACTGATGGATGAGGCATTTTCAGCTCTGGATCCCCTGATTAAAACAGAAATGCAAGATCAGTTACTGGAGTTGCAGGATAATCTACAAAAAACAATCGTATTTATTACCCATGATCTCGATGAAGCGATCAAATTGGGCGATCGTATTGCTATTATGAAAGATGGTGTCATCGAACAGATCGGTACTGCGGAAGATATCTTGACAAATCCAGCAAGTGAGTATGTTAAAGCCTTTGTTGAAAAAGTGGATCGCAAGTCGATCATTTCGGCAGGTTCACTGATGTTTGAGAAACCTACTGTTGTACGTTTCAAAAAAGATGGCCCTGAGGGGGCACTGCGGAAAATGCGGGCGACAGGAATTGAAATTCTCCCTGTAGTCGATGCGCATGATACTTTCCTTGGTTTTGTTCATATGAGTGAAGTCATTCAATCGGCAAAGCGTAGGGAACCCACCGTAGAATCCATTATACATGCCAACGTTCCAACCGTATCAAAAGAGGTGACCGTTGAAGAAATGTTGCCCCTGATATCGGAGATCCGGTCGCCAATCGCTGTAGTGAATGAACATAATCGTTTGTTGGGGATCGTAACACAGACATCGTTGATTATCGAAGCGACAAAGTATAATGAAGAAGAAATTATTGAATTAAAAGAGAAAGCAAATAATCAGTAGAAATGAATAAAGTAATCGATATAGGACAATACATCGCTGTAGCCGTCAATTGGCTGACAGATCATTTAGAGCCATTTTTTAACCTGATAAAAAATACAGGGAATGCATCCATTATTGGACTGGAATGGGTGTTAACAACGATACCTTTTTTTATTATCATCGCATTATTTACAGCATTAGCCTGGTGGAAATCTGGGAAAGGGGTCGCACTGACGACATTGTTGGGATTAACATTGATCTATCTGATGGGATTTTGGATTGCAACGATGGAGACTTTGGCGCTGGTATTGGTCGCTACCTTGACAGCCTTGGTTATATCAGTTCCTTTGGGTGTGTGGGCCGCGAAGAATAAACTAGCAGCGAAAATCATTCGGCCCTTACTTGATTTAATGCAGACGATGCCTGCCTTTGTTTACTTGATTCCAGCGGTGTTATTTTTTAGTATCGGTAAAGTCCCGGGAGCTTTTGCGACCATTATTTTCGCTATGCCACCTGCCGTCCGTTTGACGACTTTAGGGATTGATGCGGTTCCAAAAGATATCGTTGAAGCTGCACGTTCATTTGGCGCGACCAATAGTCAGATCTTATTTAAAGTAGAACTGCCCTTGGCTACAAAAACAATCTTAGCAGGGATCAATCAGACCATATTACTGTCTTTATCGATGGTTGTTATTGCCGGAATGATTGCTGCTGGTGGCTTGGGAGAAAAAGTGCTTGAGGGTATTAATAACTTGGATATTGGTCTTGGTTTTGAAAGTGGTTTGTCCGTTGTGATTCTCGCTATTATTTTGGATCGAATCACGCAGGGCTTTGTAAAAAAGAAAGCATAGTATGAGGAAAATAAAAAGTATGGTATTGTGTCTGATGGTGTTGTTGCTTGCGTCATGCAGCACAGGTCGGAATAAAAATATTATTCATATCGGTATGGTCGATGGCTGGGCCGAAGGGGTCGCAATGACAGAGGTCGCAAAAGTTATTATGGAAGAAAAGGGATATCATGTTGTTGTCCAGCGGGCTACGCCAGATATGATCTTAGCCTCCATGAACAATGGCGATACAGATCTATATATGGATGTCTGGCTGCCATTGACCCATGGAAGTAAAGTGGCTAAATTCCCCAATATTGAAGAGCTTGGAACGAGTTATAACCATGCGCGAAATGGACTTGTTGTACCGGATTACGTAACAATTGATGGAATTGAAGAGTTGAAAAAACATGAAAAAGAGTTTGATAAACGGATCATTGGAATAGAAAAAGGGGCTGGAATAACACGTGCCGTGGATCAGGTGATCAAAGTTTATAGCCTCGATTATAAGCATGTGAACTCATCTACCGTAGCTATGATCACGGAATTGCAAAATGCAATCAAAGCAAAACGTTGGATTGTGGTAGCTGGCTGGCAGCCGCATTGGATGTTTGCTAAAATGAAATTGAAGTTTTTGGATGACCCCAAAAAGACATTGGGTGATGCCGAGCAAATTAAAATTTTTGCACGGGGAAACTTTAACATTGAGCAGCCTGAGCTAGCCCGATTTTTCTCCAAAGTCTACTTCGATGAATCAACAATGGCTGATTTGTTGTCAAAAATGCAGGGAAGCCAGGACAAAGCATTTACGGCAAAAGAATGGGTCAAGAAACATAACGATCTCGTAAAGGGCTGGTTATTGTAAACTGAGGTGATAAATAGTTATGCTCCCCCAGTACGCTACCCGGCATAGCATAAGGAGGGCATTGTCATTACGACAATGCCCTTAAAAATTTACGGGCCAGTTGAATTTGTTGTTGTTGTATGCTGGATAAAGGATATCTGCTATCATCAATCCATGTGTCGAGCCCCTTTGGAAATTCCCAGGCGAAATCTAAGACTTTCGCTTTTTCTGCGGCTAAAATAATGTCATGTTTCGTTGCATTTGGATTGGCAATCTTGATGTTATTATAAATGCTATCCTGGATGAGTGGAAAGTTGTCTGCCATATCCTGATTTCTATTTGTATCCATAGTGAATTATTTTTCAAATAATTAAGAATGATTCTAAATAATTTTATACTTTAGTCAAAGATAGCAGGCATTCTATTGTTATGGGGTCTGCATAAAGGAGTAAAATGTCCGTCGAAGGGAATATTTCTGTTAAGGTATATTGCCTAATGTGCGTAAGACTATTTGAATCCTAAAAGGAATTAAAAATGGCACTAAGATTATATGATATTGATTCACCCAATTTATTATTGGAGCGGACTTACCCAAGTACCTACTTTTCTGTCGACACTGGAATTTATGAATCTGTAACACATTTAGATACTACATTTGGAAAAGGTTTTTATAAGGAGGTTTTCTTCGATGGTATTCATATTGGTTACGGTCATGCACAGTTATTTAAACGGATGCGGTTTCGTTTTGAAAGTGATTTTGAAACAGTTGAAATGCACTTTGCCTTAAAAGGCAATAGTCAGGCGAGTGGCGAAATGATGCCCTTAGGTGTAAATTTTGAGACATACCAGCATAATATTATTTACGGAAATTCAATGTGTGGTCAAATGGAGTGGGGGAATCAGGAGTTTCAGTTATGTGAAATAAACTTATCGCCCGAATTTTTTAAAAGATTCCTGCCCGAAGATTCTAAATTCTTTGCAGATTTTCGGAATGCTATTGACCGTGGTAAATCGGGATTGCTGACCAATATGCATAGACGGATTACCCACGATATGTATGAAATTATCGACGATGTAATCAATTGTCAACGAAAGGGAATTTTTAAGAAAATTTTCCTGGAAGCAAAGATTATGGAGCTCTTGCTTCTTCAATTGGAACAGTTTCAGGAAGAGGATTTTGTAGCAGTTTCGTTAAAAAAAGCCGATATCGATAAGATATATGCCGTTCGTGAGTTTCTACTAAAAAATATGGATACCAATAGTACACTAGTCAATCTCGCGCATCTGGTGGGTACCAATGAATTCACATTGAAAAAAGGTTTTAAGGAGCTATTTGGTACGACTGTTTTTGGTTTTTGGCATGACGCAAAAATGGAACATGCCAAGAAACTGATCTTAGATGAAGATCGAACAATCGGTGAAGTTTCTGATTTGGTTGGTTACAAAAATCAACGCCATTTTTCGGACGCCTTTAAACGTAAATTTGGAATCCCACCGAGTAAGCTAAAAAATACCTTGTAATGTGGAATAGTTTTTTTTACACTTTACGGACCTTTTATTCCTTCTTACGGAAGTTTTAATAGCGCATGAATCGGGTTTGATAAAAGTCGAATAATTACCTTTGTTTAGAAAGATTCTTAATAATGGTCTTTTGATCAAATATGTACGTAATTAGAAAATCATGGGAAAAACTGAAATGAAAGTAATACAGCTCGCCCTGACTGTAAGTAGAAAAGAATACCTGACGCCACATTATATTCGTGTTTATTTGACTGGTGATGGTGTAGATCAAATCGCTAATACGACCGTCGGAGTCAATAACAAGATCTTGATTCCGCCAAAGCATGTAGATCGCATTTATTTTCCAGAATTTGATTATGAACGAGGGCAGTGGAAGCCGATGGATGAGGCGATTAGGCCAACAGTTCGAACTTATACACATCGCGGTATCAACCTTGATAGAAATGAAGTATGGATTGATTTCGTTGCCCATGGTGATGAGGGGCCAGCTTCAGCTTGGGCTATGGCTGCAAAACCTGGCGACGTGCTTGGGATTCTGATGAAAGCAGGTAAGACGTCTCTATATGAAGTTGCAGCTAACTATCTCCTTGTTGGGGATGCAACTGCAATTCCTGTTCTGGGGGCAATCTTAGAAGATTTGCCACCTTTGGCAAAGGGAATCTGTATGATTGAAGTACATGGTAGCGAAGATATACAGCAATTGAAGACTAAGGCTGCTATTGATTTTATTTGGTTACATAATGATACGCCACAGGAAGGTAGCCTTTTGGCGGATTTGGTGAAGATCAGATCCTTGCCTGTAGCGGATAAATTTGCTTATGTAGCTGCTGAATTTTCGACAGTTAAGGAGATTCGCAATTATTTGCGTAAGGATCTCGGTTGGGGAAGAGAGGAGCTTTATGCTTATTCGTATTGGAAAGCTGGAGTTGCTGAAGATAAATCTGCTACAGATCGCCGTAGTGAGAGTGAAGAAATCCAGGCCTAACGTTTACGATAGGTTATGGAGAAACAGAAACAACTGATCTTAAACGGTAAGTTAAGTAGGGTGATGTGGCAGATGTCGTGGCCTGCCGTGATTGCAATGGTCCTGTATGGTCTGAACAATTTTCTGGATGGTATTTTTGTTGGTCATCTGATTAACAATACAGCGTTGGCAGCTGTCGGTGTAACCTATCCTTTAGCCCAATTTGCACAAGGTTTTGGTACCCTGATCGGAACAGGTATGGGGGCAGCAATTAGTATTTGGATAGGTGGGGATCAACAGGAGAAATTACATAGGTCATTTGGTACGGTGCATTTTTTGGCTATTATTTTCTCTCTTATAATTACGCTCCCTTGCTATGCATTTGCCGACAAATTAGTCTACATGATGGGGGGTAGAGGTGATTTATTGGCTCTTGGGGTGGATTACTTTCGAGCAACCATATTGGGTAGTTTTTTCTGGATTTATGGTTTGTCCCTCAACATGATTATTCGTGCAGAGGGTCGTATGAAAACTGCGGCCTGGATGATTGCAATAGGATTGCTTGTTGATGTCCTACTTAAACCGGTTTTTATAGAACACTTTGGTTGGGGTGTTTCAGGAGCAGCTTGGGCAACCAATATATCGATGATCATCTACACATTTTTAGGTGTATGGTATTACGCCGGGGGAAAGGCTTCGTTCAAAACAAAGTTTTGGTCTTTATCTTGGGATTTATCGATTTTAAAAGAAACGCTTTCATTAGGAATGCCCGGCTTTGTCATGATGGTCATGATTGTAATCCAGAATATTGTTGTCTTCAACGCATTGGCCAATTACGGAAATAATATGGATATTACGTTTTTTACGGCGATCAATCGGCTTTATATTTTATTAAATACCCCACTATGGGGGCTTATGCGGGCTTTGCAGCCTGTAACGGGGATGAATTATGGTGCTGGGCAGTATACGAGAAGTATCAATTCGTACCGTTTATTTGCCATTACTGGGCTGCTGATTCTGCTCCCGTTCTGGTTGCTGGTGATGCTGCATCCCGTTGCTGTGATATCGATCATGATCCCAGGAGCGATTTTTTCAATACAGCAGCTAATGGATTTCAGAATTTACATGAGTGTTTTATTGGTTCTTCCATTTATTTTTATGGCGATGGTGTGGTTTCCTTCCATTGATCATGCCAAGCCTGCGACTTTTATTAGTGTATTGCGACAGGTTGTATTTTATATTCCTATCTTAATTATTGCGCCAAAATATTTTGGTGTACACAGCATTTATGTAGCGAGCGCGGCGATAGACTGGATTATTTTCATTATAGTCATCTATGCGGTTCGACGAATCACGCGGAAGCTCAATATGCAAACTGATGTATAAGACATTGCAGCGCGAACGATGTTAATGTTAAGTTAAGCAATCTTTAAGATTGCATTGTTAATATACTACTCATCTTCTAGTAATATAGGTTTCATTTTTTTGGGCAAAATTCAAAATAATGAAACCTATTAAACTACCTCAATTTAGGAAAACAGCTCAGGTGACCTTAGCTATTGCATTGCTGAATGCGGCACATGTCGATAGCGTATGGGCAAACTTTGCGAATGAAACTACCAAGCTCGAAATTGCCGATCAAGCTATTATTAAAGGGATTGTTAAGGATCAGGACGGCAAACCTATTGACGGCGGCACGATCATCAATGAAACCAGCAAACAGAGTACGCGTACAGAGTTTAATGGTAAATTCAATCTGAAAGGTCAGGTTGGCGACCAAATCCGTGTTTCTTCTTTAGGATATAAAACAGCTACAATAACTGCTACAGATGGGGATCTTGTGGTGGTTTTGGAAAAGGATGATTCAAAGTTGGATGAGGTTGTTGTCACGGCAATTGGTATCAAGCAACAAAAGAAGCAAATTGGTTACGCTACCCAAGAAGTCAAATTAGACGTACTTAAAGAGTCTAAAACAATGAATATTGGTACAGCGCTAACGGGACAAGTATCTGGTCTTATCGTTAATAATCCAACGGGGATTTTTCAGGCACCATCTTTTCAATTGCGTGGTAAGAGCCCACTTATTGTCGTAGATGGTATTCCTGTAGAATCTGATTTTTACGACATGTCCAGTCAAAACATAGAAAATATCAATGTGCTGAAAGGAACAGCTGCTTCATCTTTATATGGATCGCGCGGTAAAAATGGCGCGATCTTAATT
This sequence comes from Sphingobacterium sp. 40-24, assembly GCF_001899705.1. Lineage (NCBI taxonomy): Bacteria > Pseudomonadati > Bacteroidota > Sphingobacteriia > Sphingobacteriales > Sphingobacteriaceae > Sphingobacterium > Sphingobacterium sp. 40-24. The sequence goes on from NZ_MKWH01000006.1 coordinate 53,233, forward strand.
ACAACCAAAAGTGCAAAAAGTGATAGGCTGGAGTTTTCGGTTGGAACCAGTAATATGTTTTCTGTTGGATTTACAGTTTTTCCTGAGTCGCAAAAGGAGTTCGGAAGTGGATCCAACGGTAAATATGAGTTTTGGGATGGTGCTGATGGGGGGATTTCAGATGGAGATATGACATGGGGACCCAAATTGAACTCCGGAATAAAGGTGGCACAATGGAACAGTCCGATTCGTGATAAGCAAACTGGTGAAGTGATTCCTTGGTGGGGCGATGTGAGTGGAACCAAGTATAATGATAAGTCACGTTACGAAAGAGTGCCGATTGATTGGGTCGCACATAACAATTTAGAGGATTTCCTTGGAACTGGACTGATTACCGAGAATAATGCGACATTATCGTATCGTTCGGAAAAGGTAAGCATATTTGGAACAGGAAAATATGCCTATCAAAAAGGTCAGGTGCCCAATACAAAGCTTTCTACAGGTGGATTAAATTTGAATACCTCTTACCGTTTTACTCCTGAGGTACAATTAGATCTTAACTTATCCTATAACAAAGTGAAATCTCCAAATTATCCAAGGTATGGATATGGACCTAAAAATCATATGTATACGATTCTGTTGTGGATGGGAAATGATGTAAATGGACAGGAATTAAAGGATCACCTCTATATTCCGGGACAGGAAGGCTATCGTCAAGCAAACTATAACTATGCTTGGTACAACAACCCTTATTTTGCAGCTAATGAGCTGAACCAAGTATACGATCAGGATATTTTGGCCGGGCAGACTGCTTTAACTTGGCGTATTTCACCTGAATTTACCATCAAAGGTCGTGCTGCAGCAAGACAAAAAAATCTATTCCAGGACATGCAGAGTCCCAAGTCTTACATGAATTATGGCGATTCACGGAATGGGGATTATAAAAACTGGGATAGCAAGCAGCTCAATTTTGATGCGGACGTCTTAGCAACCTATATTAAGCAGTTGTCTGATAATTTCGGTGTAACCGTTAATGCGGGATCTTCCACTTTCAAAAGAGATTATCGTGAGCTTTATCAAACTACTGATGGTTTAGTTGTACCATTTGTCTACAACTTAGGCAATACCCAAGGTCCAGTTAAGGCAACAAATACAACAACTGAGAAAATAATCCGAAGTGCTTATGCGTCGGTAAACTTAAATGTGTTTAAGTCCACCTATCTGAATTTTTCGGGAAGAAATGACTGGTCTTCCACATTATCAAAAGCAAATCAGTCATTCTTTTATCCATCGGTTTCGCTAAGTAGTGTTATCTCCGATTATTTTAAACTGCCAGCGCAAATTGACTTTGTTAAATTGTACAGTTCCTGGGCATCGGTATCTTCTGATCTGGATCCTTATAGCATTGCTGCGACTTATAAAAAAGATGTTACCTATGGTTCGACGCCATCAGTAACCTATCCTGCAGGTATTATTAATCCTGATATCCTTCCACAGCAGTCCATTTCTTTAGAAATTGGTGCTTCTATGGCTTTCTTTAAAAATAGGCTTTCGGCTGATGTAACGTACTATAATGTTGTTGATAAAAATCAGATTATCGATTTGAGTATTTCCCAAGCATCCGCTTTTACTTCGCGCAAGGTGAATGGAAATAAATACCGTACAAAAGGACTGGAAATTTCTTTGACAGGAAATATAATTAAAAATGAACAATTTTCGTGGACGTCGACTGTAAACTGGTCCCGTGCAATTCAGCGTTTGGAAGAAATTTACAATAACCAAGCGAAATACGGTAATCTTAAAAAAGGCGATCGTGCAGACAGCTATTATGGTACTGTCTGGGAAAAATCGGCTGATGGTAAGGTTATCTTGAATCCGAATACGGGTATGCCGACCAAAAATCCATTTCCACAGTATTTAGGTTACTTTCAACCGGACTGGCAATTTGGTTTTGCAAACCAGTTTAAATTTAAGGGATTTCAGGTAAATCTTGATTTCGACGGATCTATTGGCGGCGTGATGAACTCGACAACCATAGAAAAAATGTGGTGGGGTGGAAAGCATCCTTCTTCGGTCTTATATCGTCAGGAACAATACGATGCAGGGAAACCAGTTTTTGTGCCAGATGGGGTGATCGTAACAGGAGGTGAGCTTACCCGCGACGTGAACGGTAATATTACTTCAGATACCCGAACGTATACAAGTAATACAAAAGCTGTTGATTGGCAGGCTTGGAGTCAAAATTATCCTTATCAGGCCAGAGTTACAGAGTCTGAAAGTAAACTGTTTGCCAATGTATTTGATCGATCATTTGTAAAACTACGTAGACTGTCGGTAGGTTATGATGTCAATAAGGTGTTTAAATTAAAACAGCTTACGGCCTTAAATGCATCACTATTTGGCTATAATTTGGCTATGTGGAAGAAAGTACCTTATATCGATCCTGATTTTGGTGTTGGAAACGATGGAAACTTACAAGATCCTTCCACGCGATACATTGGTTTTTCTCTAGATTTTAAGTTTTAATAAAGTAGTACGATGAAATTATTTAATAAACATATATTTCTTGGATTCTTTTCTCTTTCAATCATGACTTCTTGTCAGAAATTGACGGAAGTAAATGTTAATCCAAATGAAGCGACAACAACCCACCCGCAAGCTTTATTGACGAAGGTAGAATGGGATGCTTTTCGGACCTGGCACGGTACCTCACCACTATATGCCTTGAAAATGATTGTGCAAACAGATGGTGAAAATGCGAATCAAATTTATAATTGGCAAAGGGGAAGCTTTGAGCAATATGGTAATCTTCGCAATATTACCAAGATGACCGAAGAAGCTGAACGTATTGGCGCTGAAAGTTATTTGGCATTAGCAAAATTTTTCCGTGCGTATTATTTTTATAATCTTACCTTAACGTTTGGTGATGTCCCTTATTCAGAAGCAGCAAAGGGTGAAAATTTAGCAATTTTTGCGCCGAAATACGATACACAGAAAGACGTTTTGGTGGGTGTATTGAAGGAGCTCGAGGAAGCAAGTATTATTCTGAAGAAGAACAATAACACCATAAATGGGGATATTATTTATGGTGGAAATAGTGGCAATTGGAACAAGTTAGTCAATTCATTTCGCCTAAAAGTACTATTGACGCTTTCGAAGAAAACGACTGATCTTCCATTTAATGCAGCAACAGAATTTTCAAAAATATTTACCAATGAGTCTAGAATCACTGATGTTGGTGGTGGTGAAGATGGGCAACTCATCTTTTTGAATCAAGAGGGTAATCGCTATCCTGAATTTAACTCTAGCGGTTATGGATCGGGAATGTATATGGATTCCACTTTTATCCAACGATTGCAGGACCTGAAAGATCCGCGGTTATTTGCCGTCGCTACACAAACAAGACTGGGTAAAGAAGCGGGTAAAGCGATTAATGACTTTACGGCTTATGAAGGCGGAGATCCGATTGTTCCTTATGCACAGGTGAATGCAAAAGCTGTATTAGGTAAATTATCGAAAGTCCACGAACGATTTTATCAAGATCCCACAGCTGAGCCATTGGTCTTATTGGGCTGTTCGGAGATGCAGTTTATTTTGGCTGAAGCCATTTTGAAAGGTTGGATAACGGGCGATCTCAATGCAACGTATACCAAAGGAGTACAGGCATCGTTCAAATTTTATGAAAAGTATGCGAAAAATATAGGAACTTATACAAATGAAGCACAAGCTGCCAAATATCTTGAACAAAATTCGGTAAGTCTTGACGGGGCTAGCTCCAATGAGCAAAAGCTCGAACGTATCTTGATGCAGAAATACCTGCGCTCATTTCATCAGGGGGGATACTCGGCTTATTTTGATCATTTGCGCACGGGATATCCGAGTTTCCGTAAATCGGCGAATGTGAAAACAGCCTATCGCTGGATGTATCCTCAAGATGAGTACAATAATAATACGGCGAATGTATCTGATGCGATCAAATCACAATTTGGCGGAAATGACAATATTAATTTACAGACTTGGTGGTTGAAATAATGGATTCAAGGAGGGTATTTTTAAAAAAAGCAGCCATGCTGGCAGGGAGTACAGTCGCCATAAACTGGCTGCCTGAATCAATACAAAAAGCCTTGGCGATTGAAGCTCCAAAAGGATCAACTTTTTTGGATGCCGAACATGTTGTCTTTTTGATGCAGGAAAACAGATCGTTTGACCACTGTTTTGGAACTTTGAAGGGTGTACGTGGCTTTAACGATCCCCGCGCGATGAAATTGCCGAATGGTCTACCTGTATGGATACAAGGAAATAAGGAAGGTGCATATTTTGCACCTTTCCATTTAGATATCGTCAATAGTAAATCGACTTGGATGGGGTCGCTTCCGCATGGTTGGCGTGATATGGTTGCTGCTCGTCATGACGGGAAAATGGATAATTGGTTGGAAGCAAAGAGCTCTGGCAATTCAGAATATAAGGCTATGCCTTTAACAATGGGTTATTATAACCGTGCGGATATTCCTTTTTATTATGCTTTTGCAGATGCATTTACAATTTGTGACCAGCATTTTTGTTCTTCACTGACGGGAACGAGCGCTAATCGATCGTATTTTTGGACTGGTACAGTGCGCGAAGAACCCCGTAATCCCGAATCTGTTGCGCATGTAGACAATGGTCAGATCAACTACAAGGATGTCAAATGGAAAACCTATCCTGAACGACTGCAAAAAGCAGGGGTCTCGTGGAAAGTTTATCAAAATGAACTAAGTTTACCAGTAGGCTTTAAAGGAGAAGAGGAAGATTGGTTGGCCAATTTTACAGATAACAACCTGGAGTTTCACCAACAATATGGTGTAAGATATCATTTGGCACATTATCAGTGGATGAAAGAACGGGTAAAAGAGCTGCATAAATTTTTGGAAACAAATCCAAAAGAAGAATTGCTGCACAAAGCCAAAGCGGAATTGGAGGATTTGAAAAGGGATGTCATTCATTATACGCCCGAGAATTTTGAAAAGCTATCCCAGTTCGAAAAAGATATCCATCACAATGCATTTGTGACTAATCTAGCTGATCCCAACTTTCACAAACTTGATAAATTAAGTTATAAGGAAGGTGGAAAGCGGCAGGAAGTTGAGGTGCCAGCCGGAGATGTTTTTTATCAGTTTAGAAAAGATGTTGAAGATCGCCAATTACCTACAGTGTCGTGGTTAGTGGCACCTTGTCGTTTTTCGGATCATCCGGGCTCACCTTGGTATGGGGCATGGTACGTATCCGAAGTCCTCGATATATTGACCAAAGACCCTGAGGTTTGGAAAAAGACGATTTTCATCTTAACTTATGACGAAAATGATGGATATTTTGATCATATCGCTCCTTTTGTTCCGCCATTGAGCACGAACAAAGATCAGGGTGCCGTGTCAGAAATCGACACTTCGGATGAATATGTTACGCTAGAACAGGAGCGAAAAAGGAGAAATAGTAATAATGTAAGTTTTGAAAGTCCTATTGGTTTGGGCTATCGCGTACCAATGGTGATAGCTTCACCCTGGTCTAAGGGTGGTTGGGTCAATTCCGAAGTTTTTGACCACACCTCCTGTCTTCAATTTTTAGAATATTTTTTGGAGAAGAAAACGGGTAAGGTGATACGGGAAGAAAACATCAGTCAATGGCGAAGAATGGTCTGTGGCGACTTAACAACTTCTTTTCGTCCTGTAGATAACATTTCCAAAACAAGGCTTAATCCGGTAGACAGAGACGGGTATGTTGAACGTATATTTTCCGCCAGGAATAAAAAACTCCCAACAGATTTTGTGAAAATCGACAGCCAAAAACTGGAGGAAATCAAATCGACAGGTCAGTATCATGCAGCTATGCAGATGCAAGAGCAGGGATGGAAGGATGCTTGTGCTTTACCTTATGAATTGCAGCTAAAAGTACGACATACACCAACGATGCTTTCCATCAGCTCAACCTTGGAAAGAAGGCTCAATACAGCTAAAGCGGGAGCGGGCATGCCTTATTATGTTATTTCCTATGTGGCGTATGATGGCCATCAGGCGGGTAAAGTTTGGAATTTTACGGTACGGGAAGGGGATCAATTAGCGTATGAATGGGAACTCGATAAAATTGTAGGAGAGTACATATCATTTGCATTGCATGGCCCTAATGGTTTCTATCGTGCGATTGAAGGCGCAAAGTCACATATTCCAGCTATTGATGTGTATACGAAAGTAGTTGCTGGAAAGCCTATTCTTTGTGTACAATCAGAGTCGCTAAATTGGGATTTATATCTTAAAGACTGTTCCTATGATCTTTTCCATGCGAAGGCAATGCGCAAGGATGATCCTGCTTTGGTTGAAATCGATTGCAGCAAGAGTGAAGGTTGGTATGATATCGAAATAACGTGTTCAGAAGATCATGCGGTCAAATTCTGCTATGCTGGACATATAGAGACTGGTAAATCAAGTAAGACGGATCCGTTGATGGGTAAAGTAAAATTATAACTGAACCAATTAAATACTAGGACGAAAGCGCTGTTTCACGATCGATGAACACAGCGCTTTCGCTTTTGCAAAATAAAGCAAGGATCTTTTTGTGTGGATTCGGGCAAAAATGGGATTTGTGTCTCTTGTGTCAAAACGTTATTTTTATGGTTTGGATCGTAGTTCATTACAGAGAGCTACACATCATGACGAATATGGAGGAGCAAAAAATTATTTTGGTTGAAGATGAACAGGATGTTGCTGATTTGATCGTACAAGGCTTAGGCGAGGATGGCTATAGGGTCATTCATCTGGGGCGTTCGGAAGGTCTGGAACAGCTTTTGGCGAAGCAAGATGTCTCTCTTGTGCTATTGGATATTCTTTTGCCGGGAACCAATGGCCTGGATATTTGTAAGCAGATCAGACAGTGGGGGTATACCGATTTACCTGTTATGATGCTGACTGCACTTGGTACTCCAGAAAATGTGGTGCTCGGACTCGATAATGGTGCCGATGACTATCTTTCCAAGCCCTTTAAGCTAATTGAATTGAAGGCTCGGATACGTTCATTGATCCGCAGACAACAGTCTATCGTACAGGCAACGCAACGTGAATTGCTACCTTCGAAAGACACATTTAGTTATGGTTTTCTGCGTATCGATGATTATAAAAAAATAGCCTATTGTGACGGGCAGGAACTCAATTTGACAAGTACCGAGTATCGTTTGCTTTTGTTGTTTATTCAGAGCCCCAAAAAGGTATTTGAGCGCACGGAGCTTTTGGACAAAATATGGGGTATAAATTTCGATATCGGATCAAATGTTGTCGATGTTTATGTGAATTATCTGAGAAAAAAGATTGAAAAAGTAACGAGCAAAAAAGCGATCCATACGGTTATTGGTATGGGATATGTTTTAAAAATAGAAGACTGAATATTTAAACATGCACAATTATAACCGAAAGCTTACTTATCTCATTGCAATTCTAGTCATTTATGTGAGTTGTTTTGTTGGCTTTATTTTTTATTCCATTACGAATTTTGCTTTTACAGATTTTTATAAGCGGCTGGACCTGCGGCGAAATATTGCTGCAGAGAAATTTCTGAATAGTAAATCTGCCTCCCAAACTGATCAGTGGAGCCTTGATTTTATTGAAAATCTCAATAATCAGCATGAATTTTTGGTGGAATTTGATAGCAATGGTGCTATTGTAAGAAGCCAGGGATTCCATAAAGAGCTTTGGGATAAAATCAATAAAAACGGAAGCTCAAATTTCAAGTCGGGCAATCAATTCTATTCAACCAAATATTTCTCGCAAAATGGTCGAAAGTATATCGTGGGCGCTTCTGCTGAAAATTACTTTTATACACACCATTTGGCCTATCTTCGTAATCTCCTTATTATAAGTCTGATTTTGGGAATTCTCTTTATATTCGTTGTTTCGGTTTTTATGAAGCGCTCGTTTTTAAAGCCCATATTGACCATGATGAAAGAGGTGCAGGAGATTGGTTCTGAAAATCTCTATAAACGATTGGATGAGGATAAATATAAAGGTGAGCTTCATGGCCTGGCACTCACCTTTAATCGGATGTTGACGCGCTTGGAAACTTCTTTCGAAACACAAAAGAACTTTATCAGCAATGCGTCACATGAGCTAAATACACCCTTGACATCCATCATAGGACAGGCAGATCTTGCTTTATCCAAAGAGCGAACAACAGCGGAGTACCAACGAACATTATTTAAGATCATTGAGTCGGCAGAGCATTTGGAAAAGAAAACAAAAGCACTTTTATTGCTGGCGCGTACAGGTTTTGTTAATAATGCGACTGCATTTAGCCCCGTTCGTATTGATCAGATTGTGATGGATGCAGAACTAACAGTTAAGGCCATCAACGACAAGTTTAAGATTATTACAGATTTCAGTCTATTACCAGATGATAGTATGCGACTTAAGGTGAATGGAAATGCAATTTTGCTACAACTTGCGCTATCCAATATTATCAGCAATGCATGTAAGTATTCATCGGATAGAACAGCATACATTGCTTTGGGTGCATTGGACAATAAAGTCTTTATTCTAATAAAAGACAAAGGTATCGGAATACCTTCCCGTGAATTGGACCATATTTACGATCCCTATTTTAGAGCTTCCAATACGAGTGGGATAGATGGTTATGGTATAGGACTTCCCTTAGCTAGAAATATTATTAAGCTGCATGGTGGGACATTGAAAGTCAATTCTGTTGTGAGTGAAGGCACCACTGTAGAAATTGAACTACCCACTTACCTTCGATTCTAATGTAGTTTTAATTTAGATGGCATTTCTAATCTCATTTTAATACAGTTGCGAGCTTTCTAATGGAAAGCTAATTTTAGATTCATTCCGTTGCCATATGTGCGTTTTAACTTTGCTAAAAAAAAGCATGGCTAAAACAACGCGTATATTAATACCCAGTGATTTTACAGTTGACTCCCTTCATTTTGTGCGTCAAAGTATTGAAGAGTCAACGGCAGATTCTATCGATATTATCCTTGTGTATGGCAATAAAAGCAGTACTTCTGCGAGTGAATTACTCGGAATTGGATTGGAAGATCAACTGGAGACACTTCAATCGGATTCTTTTTTAAAAGGCTGCAGCGTAATCTATCAGCGCTATAAAAACCGTGGGCTCAGTATTTTTGCAGATATCTTGGGTACCGATAACAGTCATTATTTGCAGCATTATCTTAGAGGCCAGTCTGTAAATGAGATCATAATACCACAAGATTATATCTACAAAAAGAAAACACGCAATTTTTTTAATGTCGCTAATGCACTCCGTAAGGTTGAGGGCCAAATTTGTTCTACGATTATATTTAAAGAGCAATCAAGTATCGGAAACAGAGCAACCGGACTAGTTGAATGATCGCTGGGAGTTTTTTACTATTGTTTTAGCTGAAATTATCATTTCTAACTTATCTTCTATCTATTTTTATGGGGCATATACAAGGCGGACCATCCCCCTTACAGCGGTTGGCAAGCCTATTACATACTGAACGGAAAACGATCAATTATATATTTATTTACGCTATTGTGATCGGTATTTTTAGTTTGACTATTCCAATAGGGATAACAGCAATCTTTAATTTTTTAAGCAATGGAGCGATGTATAGCTCTACCTATATCTTAATTGCTTTTGTGTTATTTGGCGTGATCGTGAGTGGAGTATTATTGATCGGACAATTGACCTTGGTCGAGTATTTGGAGCAGAAAATCTTTCTAAAATCAGCGATTGAATTTTCGTATCGACTGCCAAGAATTAAACCTAAAGAGTTACTTGGAAAAAACCTAGTGGAGTTGGTCAACCGATTTTTTGATGTCATCATTATTCAAAAGGGAATTATCAAACTTTTGATCGATATCATCGCCGCGGTCGTGACAATTTTCTTCAGCGTGGTTTTATTATCTTTTTATCATCCCGCATTTTTGGCCTTTGGCCTTATTGTCATTTTTTCTGTCATTACGATACTTGTTTTATATTATAAAAGAGGCTTGAAAACAAGTATTGAAGAGTCTGAATACAAATATGAAATGGTAGCTTATTTGGAAGCTGTTGCCGGACAAATCGACCATTATCGCGGTGATGAGATGAAAATGAATGAAGTGACAAAAACAACAGATTCCATTGTCAGTAAATATTTAGCGGCGAGGAATGATCATTTTAAGGTTTTAAAGCGTTTTTTTCTAGGTTCTGTCCTGCTTCGGACCCTGTTGTTTGGAGCGATGCTCTTGCTTGGATCCTATTTTGTTGTCGAGCGGCAAATGACTTTTGGCCAATTTGTAGCTGCTGAAGTTGTGATCGTTCAAATTGGTTATGCCATTGAAAAACTGATGACTAACTTAAATACGATTTTTGATATGCTTACGGGAGTTGTCAAACTGGCGGCTGTAACCGATCTTGCGTTGGAGGAGGACGCTGCGGTTTATGTTGATTAATAAGGATCATTCGAATCGGACAACGCTCTCTTGGAGAGATCTTTCTCATGATGCTGTTGATAGCTTATTGAAAGAGCGGGGATCCTTAGTTTTGGGGCGGATCCTTGTGTTATCTGGGATTGTTTTTGTACTGGCACTTTTTCTCCCCTGGCGGCAAACAATTCTCGGAGTAGGAACGGTTACTGCTTTACGTCCACAAGATAGACCGCAGACTATCCAAAATCAGATTGGTGGCCGCATCGAGTATTGGGCAGTTACCGAAGGGCAGGAAGTGAAGAAAGGTGACACAATTTTGGTCCTTTCGGAGACTGCACAATCCTATTTTGATCCCATGCTACCTGTGAGATTAGAAGAACAATTGCATGCCAAAAGGAGTGGAGAAGATGCCGCTAATCAAAAGATGCAAGCTACCCAAGCACAGATTGAAGCATTGAAAAATGGGCTGGATTTTCAGCTTGCATCAGCTAAAAATAAGGTGGTTCAAGCACAAAATGTGGTAAAAATAGATAGTGCAGAACTTGTCGCTGTTATGAGCTTTTTTGAGACCAGTGAAAAGCGGCTTAAACGGTACGAAGAAGGGTATCGTGATGGCTTATTTTCGTTAACGGATATTGAGACAAGACGCTTAAATCTACAAAATGATCGAGCTAAAGTAGTAAGTGCGGATAACAAATTATCAAATTCAAGACAATCACTAACAAATGCGAGCATCGAATTAAACAACATCCGTGCAAAGTATAATGAGTCATTAGCGAAAGCGCAATCTGATTTAAGTTCCGCTTTTTCTTCCAAGGCCTCAGTACAGGGCGATATCGCTAAACTGAGAAATGAGATCTCCAATATCGATGTCCGACGAGGATTATATGTCGTGAGAGCTCCACAAGATGGTTTTATTGTAAAAACCTTTAAAGCTGGAATCGGTGAAAATATGAAGGAAGGGGAGTCCGTTGCGACATTGCAACCTAAAAAACCACTGCTGGCCGTAGAGCTTTATGTAAACGCGATGGATGTACCATTGATTGAGCCGGAGAGTGATGTAAGGCTGCAATTTGATGGCTGGCCATCGATCCAATTTTCCGGATGGCCTTCTGTCGCGGTGGGTACCTTTGCCGGAAAAGTTTCAGTCATCGATAAAGTGAGCAGTACGAATGGTCGATTTAGGATTTTGATACGCGCGACCGATCCGGTTCCTGAGGGTGACGAGCCTTGGCCAATCCAGTTAAACCAAGGTTCAGGTGCTTATGGAAGGGTTATTTTAAACAAAGTTCCTTTGTGGTATGAGATATGGCGACAGTTGAATGGTTTTCCCCCGAGTTTGGAACGAGAACCAAAAGAAAGTGAGAAAAAGTAATTGTTATATGAATAAATTGAATTTTATTTTTATCGTGTTCTGCTTTTTTTTCTATTCTCATCTTTTGGCTCAGGAAAAGGAATATGGAGCACCGAAGACTTTTACAGTTGATGACATGGAAGAGCTTTTAATGGCTAATCATCCCATTGTTAAACAAGTAAATCTACTGAGTGAAACTGCAAAAGCCCAAGTAACACAAGCGTTAGGGAAGTTTGATCCAACACTAAATTCGAGCTTTAAAAATAAGCATTTCGGTCATACGGATTATTACAATCAGTGGAATAGCGAGTTGAAAATCCCACTTTGGTTAGCAGGAGCTGATCTGAAAATAGCTTATGATCGAAATGTAGGTGAATATACAAACCCACAATCCCGAACGAATAATGCGGGGCTCTCTGCAATCGGTTTAAGTATTCCTTTGGGGCAAGGTTTAATCGTCGATAGCCGAAGGAATACGTTACAGCAGGCAAAGGCGATGATCAGCTATCTGGAAGGCGAAAAGATCAAGCAAATTAATGCCATTTGGTTTCAGGCACTTTCAGATTATTGGAACTGGTATTTTGCTTACCAGCAATACCAACTTTTATTAGAGGGCGTTAAATTAGCGGATCAGCGGTTTAGCGCAATCAGTGAGCAGACTATGCTGGGGGACAAACCTGCAATCGATTCTATCGAAGCTTCGGTCATCGTAAAAGAACGACGGATAGAACTTTCAAAGTATGAGGTAGAACTTAAAAATGCGAAAATTGTATTGTCCAATCATTTGTGGAATGATCAACAATTTCCGGTTGAACTTCCCGATCACGCCATACCACATAAGCTCGAAGACCAAGTTATTTTGCCGGATAATCGTGTGATCGAGGCACTACTGGATTCGGCAAAAATTGCTCATCCCGAAATGATCAAGTTGGCTAGTAAAAATCAGCAACTGCTATTTGAAGAACGTTATCGAAAAGAAATGCTTAAACCTAAATTGAATGTGTCGGGTACGCTCATTTCTAGCCGTCGCGGTTTAAATGATTTTGTACCACCGCAGTATGATTTTAATTGGCAGAACTATAAGCTAGGTTTTGAATTTGCATTTCCACTTTTTATTCGCGCCGAACGAGGGAAGCTCAAAGAGGTACGGATTAAGCAAGATCAACTACGATTTGAGCAGGTAGCGACTGAAAGAAATATTTACAATGACGTCGTTAAAAAGTACAATGATTTAAATGCTTACAGTAAACAGATTGAACTTCAATCGATCAATATAAGTAACCAGGAATTGCTCCTTAAGGGTGAATTAAATAAGTTTGAGCTGGGTGAATCAACCTTGTTTGTTGTCAATAGCAGGGAAAACAAGCTGATTGAAATGCGTATCAAGCAAGAGAAGCTTTTTACGGACTATCGGAAGGCACTGGCAGAGTTATACTACAAGGCCGGAACTAAATTTTAATCTCATTTTAATCTACATTTTATTTTTAATCTCATTTTAATACAAGTCCTAAAATTCTAATAGAAAGTTAATTTCAGATTCATTCGGTTGCCATGATGACCTGTTAATTTTGTATAAAAATAATTGGATATGGCAAAGGCAACGCGTGTATTGATTCCAAGTGATTTTACGATTGATTCGCTCTTTTTTGTGATTCATAGTATAGAACAATCGTCAGCTGAAGAGCTAGACATTATTTTGGTCTATGGCAATAAGAGCAGTACTTCGATTAGTGAGTTATTAGGGATTACACTGGAAGATCAGCTTAATAAGCTGCAATCAGAAGATTTTTTGAAAGCCTGCCAGATGATCTGTCATCGTTATGAAAATCGTAAGCTAAATATCTATACAGATATTATCGGCTCTGACAATCTCAATTATTTACAACATTATTTGCGCGGAGCTCGGATTGATGAAGTCAAGGTTCCCACAGATTATGAATTTGAAAAAAGAACAAGGCATTTTTTTGACGTCGGACGGGCTTTGCTTCACTTGAGTAAAAGTAAGCAGAAGAATGTCTCGATCGTAGAAAAACCCGGGACAAACAAAACCGGCAGAAATGTCTTGGCGGATTTATTTTTTAACAAGAAATGGGATGTTAATTATTAAGAGAAAAATATTGGCACAATTCAACTTTGTCTTGTTGTCCTTTTTGCTTTTAGGGGCTAGTTCAATGGTTATGTTTTATGAAAACCCTGAGCGGCTTTTAGAAGGGGAGTGGGAAGAGCAGGGTTGGTACTTTGAGAAAGTGGAGAAGTCTCCAACATTCAAAAAACAGGCGGTTATCCATGAAGGAATAAAAGATGCTGCAATCGCGCACCTTCCACCCCTGCAGGATGGATTATGGCATTTTGAAAAAATGGGTGATAAAAATTTTATTGCCCATCATGAGGACAAACAATACAATTGGTTTTTGAAGGGACGAGGCCATATTCTTGAGCTTCGTAAGAATGACGAGCTAATAGAGAGTTTCGTTATCCAAAAGTTGAATAAAAACCAGTTGGTGCTGCATCTTAATTTGGATATGCAGACGAAAGGAATTGCACGTATCGTGCTGAAAAAAGGAGGAAAGGAAAAGTATGCTGAGAAAATATAGTAACCATAGGACGATTCAAGATAACATTAGGCTGGGGGGAATTACCGCGTTTTCTGCAGGAATGGTCAATGTCGCATCTGTCATTGTCTTTTTCTCGTTTACTTCGAATGTAACGGGTTATTATGCTGTTTTTGCACAGGAGATAGCGAAAGGGAATTGGTACCAAGGTGCTGTGGTGCTTTTTTGGATTTTACTTTTTCTAGTAGGGAGTATGCTTTCTAATTTGATCATCATTCATGGTAAAGGACGTTTTAGCTCCTATTTGACACATTCCATTCCCTTGGTATTGGAAATATTGAGTATATTATTTGTTGGGATATATCTTGATGTATTTTATGAGGATTCTTTGAAAGAAACTGAGATACTTGTCGGTGCATTGCTCTTTGCGATGGGGCTACAAAACGGTTTGACTGCGAGCATATCGAATTCTGTTGTGAAAACAACACATTTGACCGGGCTAACGACAGATTTGGCCATATTGATTTCGATGTTCACCAAGGAGTCTAACCGGAGCAATAAGGCATTGGTCGACAAATTCCATTTGCTATTGAGCATCGTGAGCGCGTATGTCGTTGGCGGACTTGTGAGCGGTATTTCATTCACTTACCTATCAAATAAAACATTTTACGTGGTTTGTTTTGTTCTTTTAGTCATCGGTTTATACGATCACTACAAATTGTATCTGTTGAAAAAGCAATTTGTGAATCGTCATCGTCAACCAGTGGCAGCTTAGTTGACTGAGCAAGTTCTTGGTTAGCTAAGCAAAAGGGCAAATAGTTTAATCGCATTTCAAAAAATGCGATTTTTTTTGTCCAAAAAATGCTTATCTTCATCCGCAGTTATCACGCTCTACCGAAGCGAATGAAAGACTACTTAATCAATTTAAAACCGTATCATGATCAAATTCTTTTCCATCCGGCCTTTTTGGGCACTTTCTCTAATTTCGCTGTCAGTATCACCCCTCTGCGTAAAACAGGCTTGCGCGCAAGAAATGCAAACCCCAAGATCAGTACATGATCAAAATAAAAGCCAGCAGAATCTTTTACGTGCAATCCAATTGATTGATCGATCAATGGACGTCTATTTTTCCGGTGAAGATTTCAAAATGCATCGTTTTTATAACCCATTTACGAAGGTTCGATCCGAAGAAACAGCTAGTGTATGGATGTATTCTGCTTCCATAGAAGCTGTAAACGCTGTGTTGAGTGGCTTGAAAAAGCAACAGAAGGTAGATAACGGCAAGCTTTATAAAATGTATTATTCCCGCTATGTAGATTTATTGGCTAAGCTTCATGCAAATGCAGCCTATTATTTAGGGACCTTTACGCTAACGTCGTTTACGCAGCATAAAGAATGGACAGTGTATGCTGTCGATCGCGTTCGAGAAAAAGGAAAAGCAAATGTAACGGGCGTATTGAACGTCTATGATGATCAGATGTGGTTGGTACGGGAATTATTGGAAGCTTATCATTTGACCGGGCAAGATCGCTATTTGCAAGAAGCGGAGTACCTTACGGCTTATGTTCTTGATGGTTGGGATTGTACTTTGGATGAGAAAGGGAAAGAGCATGGCGGAATTCCATGGGGACCAGGATATGTAACGAAGCATGCCTGTAGTAATGCACCGATCATTAGTCCGCTTGTTACATTGTATGAAATCTATAAAAACAAAGGAGACCAAATTATTGCACATTCGATCGATCAGAAAGATAAACTAACCCGTATTGCTAAAAAAGAGCGGAAGGCCGATTTTTATCTCCGTTTTGCTAAAAGGATTTACGACTGGCAAAAGGCAAATCTTCTTAATGAAAAAGGTGTCTATGCGGATATGATGGGTGATTGTTATCCAGAGTGTTCGATAGCTTATGAAACGGTCAACGGTGTGCGATACCGAAAAAATACCGAACTCAGAAAAGCCGTCGGAACTGCATTTTCCTATAATAGTGGAACGATGATTTCCGGAGCAGCAGACTTATATCGTGTTACGAAAGCTAAAAGCTATTTAGAAGATGGCAAGAAACTGGCCGATGCGACTTTTACTTATTTTGGAAAGTTAGGGCAGCAGATTCCTGAGCATTATACGTATGCGACAGACGGTTTTAATAACTGGTTTAACGGTGTTTTGTTAAGAGGCTATACCACTATATTACCGAATTATAGTAAGGCTGGGATGTATGTGAAGTCTTTTCAGGAAAACTTGGATTATGGCTATACGCATTTCTTGAGCGAAGGATTTTTGCCAAATGATTTGCTCGGAGGTTGGGCAAAAGATAAAAGCAAGAATGATCTGGAGGGAATGTTTATGTTCACTTTTGCGGCACAGTATGCTACACTTGCGCAAGTTGAACAACCAAAATAGATGCTCCCCTAATGAGGCACTTATTTTGGTTGGGATAGAATTGTCTGCATCGTTATGATTTAGATAAAGCAGTTTGGGCGTCTTGAAATTCAGTAGGGCTCTGTCCAAACTGCTTCTGAAAATTACGAGAGAAATGAGTCGCGGAGCTATAGCCTAGTAAATTAGAAATTTCGTAGACTTTATGCTGCTTTTGGATGAGCAGTTCTGCTGCTTTTCGGAGCCGCGTTAAATTAATCAGTTCATTGGGCGATAGGCTCGATACCATATTAATTTTGCGATAGAGGGTAGGTCTACTCATGCAGAGAATATCGGCCATCCGATCGACATTAAACTGTGGGTCATCGAGGTGTTGCATGATGATTTCTTCAATCTTCAACAAAAACTCTTGTTCACTTTGATTTTGACCGATTTGCTGTATTTGCGACATCGGATTTTTAATAAAAAATTCCTTGACTTTAACTCTATTCTTTAATAAACTCGCGATTTGTGCTCTTAAAAAGGCAGGTGAAAAAGGTTTTTCAATATAAGCGTCGGCACCATACTCCAAACCCTGAATTTTTGATTCAATACTATTTTTTGCCGTTAAGAGTATAACTGGAATGTGTGCATATGCGATATCTTCTTTAATTTTTTGACAGAGTTCAAAACCATCCATTTCTGGCATCATCACATCGCTGACGATCAGATCAAAATATTCAGTGGCTAATACATCCAGCGCTTCCCTACCATTGGAACTCGTTGTTATCTGATAATCCTCATTGAGATCATCCGCAATGAATTCAAGTAGTTCAGTATGATCATCTACTAATAATAAATTGGATTTGGCATTCATAATTATGGGTTTGTATTGTGATTCAAAGGCAATGTCAAACTAAATACGTTCAATTGGAGGTCGTTTGTACTGTATAACAGGGTACCTTGGTGTTTTAACGTTAAGGACCTTGTCAATGCCAAGCCTAGGCCGCTTCCAGGAACATTCTTATTTTGTTTTAAGCGATTGAATGGTTCAAAAATTCTTTCCCTTTCTTCTGAAGGAATTAAAGCTCCGTCGTTTTTCACGGTCAATATAAAGATATTTTTCTGTTTATCCATATTCAAATTCACTTCAATATAGGATGAAGAATATTTAAGGGCATTATTCAATAGGTTGTAACATATCTTGTCGAATGCGTCGATATCGACTTGACCTATGATATCTGGCATAATGTGCGATACCATCTGCTTGTCCTGCGCCTGCAGTGTGACTGTAAAATTGTTGATAATTTCCTGGACCGTTTGGCTTATGTTTTCTGATTCAAAGTGTAATTTGAATCCTTCCGTTTCGACCTGTCTAAAATCCAATAGCTGATTGCTAAGGGCAATCAACTTCTCCGTGTTGTTTTGCATGGTCGTTAGTAGCTTGTCGGTTACAGGATTGTGATCGACTTTGTCCATAAGCTTCTCTAAGGGGGCCTTGATCAATGTCAACGGTGTGCGTATTTCGTGCGCAACATCGGTGTAAAAATTGATTTTTGAGCGATAGAGTTCTTGCTCGCGTAGATTTTGTACGGTTAAAAGATGTTGTCGATTGCGTTGTTTGATCTTTTCATTGAAATGATGAATAACAAATATAATCAGCCCCACAAGGATTAGAGCATAGCAAACAAAGGCCGGTATACTTGCCCAGATCGGAGGAAGAATAGTGATTTTAAGACTAGCAAAAGTGGGGATTGTATTGCCATTTGGATCTTCTGCTTTTACAGTAAAAACATAGTTTCCGGGCGCTAGCTTGGTGAAGTAAGCCCGTTGATTGCTTGTAATGTCTATCCAATTGTCGTCGAGACCATCCATTTTGTAGCTATAGTGAATGGAATGGGGGGCTTGGTAGTGTAATGCCGCAAAATCAAGACTGAAGGATGACTCGTCGTGTTTCAGTTTGATTTTATCCGTGAACAGAATTGATTTGGACAGAATATTTGTATCGGTGTACTGATTGATCGCCCTATTGTTGATGTAAAAATTAGTGATGTAAATCGGAATTTGATTCTTGTAGTTGATTTGGTTGAGCCTTTCGGGATTGAAACGTATCAGTCCATTGATGGTGCCGAAATAAAAGTTTCCATTGTCATCATTAAAGGATGAATTGTAATTGAACTGAATCGTCGGTAGGCCAGACTCCAAGTTGAAGATGCGTTTTTTCCCACTGGGAAGATGGTAGCGTACCAGGCCCTTGGAAGTACTCACCCAAAGGTTATTTTGTTTATCTTCTAAAAAGGCGAGTGTCACATTACTGGGCATTCCTTCTTCCAGGCCAATGTTTTCAAAGCCATCCTGATTTGATTTCTTTTTAGCCATCCCACCTTCGGTAGCTATCCAAATTTGATTTTTTGAGTCCTCAAATATACTGTTGACCCTATTGTTGGGCAAGGAATTGAGATCGTTCTGATGATGCGTATAGTGTTTAAAATAACGTGTGGTCGGATGATAACAGAATAGTCCATCACGCCACGTTCCGACCCAGATATTCCCCTTTTTATCTTCCAAAATGCTTGTATAAAACATGTATTCTGGGACATTATCAATAAGGTGGAAAGATTTTTTTTCTAGATCAAAGCGGTATAGGCCGCGTGTGGATGCAGCCATGATTTCTCCTTTTCGAGTTTTATAGAGATAAAAAAGAAAATTACTTTGGAGATCGGATGTTGATACATTGCTGTTACGATCGATGTGATAGATAACTTTTTGAAGCTTTGGCGAAAAAATGTCCAGACCATTGACGAAAGTACCAATCAGTAGTTTGTCGCCAATAGGGAGAATACCGTGAATATTGTTATTTGCCAGATTCCCCTGTTTATCGGAGAAGTTCTGGATATAACCCGATTTAGGATCCAATTTAGATAGGCCTCCGTTTTCGGTGCCTATCCATATATCGTGGTTGATGTCTTTTTTGATAATCCGAACGACAGAGCCTTTTAAGCTCCCCGGGCGATCTTGTGGGAGGAATTTTTCGATTATACTATTATTCTTGTGATAATAGTTAATCCCACCAAAGTAGGTTCCCAGCCAAATACCCTCATCCTTATCTTGTAGGATATTATAAATGGCATTGTCAGATATCCCCCAAGGGTTTTCTTGTTCTTTCTGAATGTTGATGTAATTTCCGCTCGCTATTTGGTAAATGAAGAGGCCAGATTCCGTTGCAAACCAATATTCATGATCGTTTGGCTGTATAATATCTCTTACATAGAGAAATTGATGCAGCTTGTCCGGACCAAGAATTGACTTGAGGGACTTGTTTTTAAAATTGTAGCTATAAACCCCAGTTTTCGACGTGCCAATCAATAAGTCTCCATTGCGGTTTTCCATTATTTTCTCAATACTAAACCAGTCTTTAGGACCATATTTTGCTTGAAAGTCAAGCATGAGTGCGGGTTTTCCAGAAGAACCTATCTGGAAGATCTTACCTTCAGGAGTTCCAAAAAATACAGTTCCATTTTTTGTGCAGCTGATCGACGTAATATAGAGGTCCGATTTTGTAAATTGTTGAATTGCGTGACTAACCAAATCATGGCAATAGAGCATTCCATTGGATATAAACCAGATCCTTTTGCGTTGATCGGTAACAATGACGGGTACGTCCGCATTTTCAAATTGTTTGCTCAGTAATCTAAATTGCTCGTCGACGGGGTCGTAGCAATAGATTCCCTGATCTGTTCCAATCCAAATTCTTTTTCGAAAGTCCTCTTTCAAGGAGATGATATTATTACCACCCAAGCTGTTTTTCCCAGATTGGGTGGCATCAAAATGTTTGAAATTGTTACCGTCAAAGCGATTTAATCCATCCTTTGTGCCGAACCAAAGAAAACCCTGACTATCTTGCATGCTACAAATGACAGCATTGTTTGACAAACCTTCATTGATTTGATAATGATTGAAATAGTAGGGCTGCGCATATAGCAAGGAAGGGAGTAACAGGATAAATAGCAATCGTAAAGGCTTCAGGTTGATCATGATCATTTTTTGGTTATTGATACAAAATAGAGCTAAAATGAAACAATTTAATCTTAAAATTTCTAAAAAATTTAAGACTTTAGCTTATAGATTGTAATCGTTAAAATTATAAAAAATCTAGAAAAGGACGTAAGTTCTATCTAAACAAAGATTATAAACCCTTTAAAATATTACGAATGAGAGGAAAATTGACCTTGCTGGGTCTTTCTGCAATACTTGCTTTTAGTGTGTCTTGCCAGCAGCAAACTGGTTCTAAAACTCCCAAAGCAGATTCTTTATCGGCCTTCATGGATACCGCGCAGTTCAGCGGAACTATTGATCAAAAACAGGCGTATCTATATGAACTGAGCAATAAAAATGGCGTACAAGCTTATTTTACCAATTTTGGTGCACGTTTAGTGGGATTATGGGTGCCTGACAATAAGGGGGAGTTATGCGATGTGGTTTTGGGTTTTTCTAAAGCGGCTGATTATAATAATCCCAAAGAACCATTTTTTGGTACTATTGTAGGGCCTTTTGGTAATCGGATCGCCAAAGGCAAATTTAAGTTGGATGATAAAACCTATACATTGGCGGTAAATAACGGTCCTAATACGCTGCATGGCGGTTTTAAAGGTGTGCATTTTGCCAATTGGACATTAAAATCGTCAGATAAATCATCCCTTACATTTGCTTACACCTTAGCTGACGGACACGAGGGTTTTCCAGGAAACATCCAAATGGAGGTGACTTATACGCTGAACGATAATAATGAATTGATGATAGCTTATCGTGCTACTTCCGATAAAAAGACGGTGATCAATTTGACCAACCATGCTTACTTTAATTTAAACGGTGAAGGAAGTGGTACCATTCTGGATCATCAACTTCAATTGTTTGCCAATGAATACACACCAGTAGATAGTACACTAATACCCACAGGGCAATTAGCACCGGTAAAGGGAACAGCTTTTGATTTTACAACCTTGAAACCGATAGGAAAAGATATTAATGCCAATGACCAGCAGCTTAGTTTTGGAAAGGGCTATGACCACAATTTTGTCTTAAGTAAAGAGAAAGATGGCGACTGGTTTAAAGCGGCACATGTGATCGGTGATAAATCAGGGGTGGTCATGGATATTCTGACGACCGAACCTGGTATTCAATTTTATAGCGGCAACTTTATGAATGAACAGGTACAGTTGAAGAACGGTAAAAAAGACTCCTTCCGTACGGCTTTTTGCCTCGAACCGCAGCATTTTCCAGACGCTCCAAATCAGCCCGCTTTCCCAACAACAGTCTTGAACCCCGGACAAGTATATCAAACGGAATCCCTGTATCGTTTTTCGGTAAAATAATACATATTTAATAATGATTGGTTTGAAAGTATACCACTGAAAAGAGGTGTACTTTCTCTGTTTAATAGACTTTAAAACGTTTTAGGTTGTTTTAATTATTTGATACAAATAGGCAGTTTTTTGAGAAAAAACGAAAGCCTGTCCGATTGAATATACCTTAATTTTGGACAAATCAATTATACAAACTAATCAATCTAGGTATGTTTAAGGGTCTTAAATGTCTGCCAATTTCTGCTACTTTACTCTGCTGTGCGAGCAGTTTTATTCCTTTAGCAAAGGGAGCAAATTTATTCCCAGTTCCTGCAGAAAGCATTGCTTTGCAAAAAGCAATTAAAGGAGTTGTTAAGGATAAAGAGGGCAATCCGATCGTGGGAGCGACAGTCGCATTGAAATCCAAATCAAGCACTGCCGTTTCAACGGATGCAAAAGGTAATTTTAATCTGACGGGTGTCAATGCCGGTGAACTTTTGACCGTAAGATCTGTAGGCTACCTCTCCAAAGAAGTCGTAGCGAGTGCTGATTTAGCCATTACATTGGAAGATGAAAATGCACGTATCGATGAAGTTGTTGTTGTGGGGTATGGTACACAAAAGAAGGAATCTGTTACGGGTGCAATCACCGCTATATCTTCGCAGGATATTTCCAGATCTGTCGCTACAACAACCTCAGGAGCCTTGGTCGGGAAGATTGCCGGGGTCAATAGCCGTATGTCAGATGGACGCCCTGGCGCATGGACGGGGATCAGCATCCGGAATATGGGAACTCCCTTGTATGTGATCGACGGTGTTCAAAAAGATGAAGGCCAATTCAATAATTTGGACTTCAATGACATCGAATCTGTTTCGGTTTTGAAGGATGCGTCGGCTGCTATTTATGGTGTACGTGCGGCCAACGGTGTTGTGGTTGTAACGACAAAGAAAGGAAAGCGGGGTGATAACAATACCTTTAATATCAATTCCTATTACGGCTGGCAAAGTATGTTTCGTTTTCCTAAACCTGCAGATGCAAGTACCTATGTGAAGAGCTACATTCAATCGGATGCCATTCTTGGTGTGAAGGATCCAAAATACACAATAAGTGACCTTGAAAAATGGCAGCAGGGGACGGAAAAAGGTTACCGTCCTTTTGATTGGTACGATTATATCTTAAAAACTAGTCCGCAAACCTATATTTCTGGAAATGTGAGTGGAGGGTCTGAAAAAATCAATTATTACATAAGTGCCGGGCACCTCGACCAACAATCCATTATCCGTAACTATGGTGGTTTCAATCGTACAAATGTACAGATGAACATTGACGCGAGCGTATCTAAACGATTAAAGATAGGAGCCAATTTAAACGGCCGTATTGAACAACGTAAACAACCCGGCGTACCAGGAGCGGATGATACCTGGCAAGCATTATTTGCCATTTATCGCAACTTACCTACTGCGCGGCCATTTGCTAACGACAATCCGCTCTATCCAACACAAACTGCAGCCAACACCGAGACGAATTTTGCGATGTTGAATTATGACCTGTCTGGTACGTATCAGGAAAAATGGCGGGTGATGCAACTAAATTTTAATGCAGAATATAAGATCACGGATGATCTGATCGCTAAGGGTACAGTAGGCTATTATCTGGCAAATAAATGGATGGATAATCAGGAGTTCACTTACAAATTGTATGGCTATGATGAAAAAACGGATACCTATCCAGTTATATTTAGCATGGATAACCCTTGGCGGGAGAGGTCTATCGCTCAAATCGAAGAAATTTCAACACAATTCACTTTAAATTATAACAAACGTTTTGGAAAGCATGGTGTGAATGCTGTATTAGCCGCGGAGTCAATAAAACGAGATAACCCCGATATTTATGTCCACGACAGACCAGCATCAAATGCATTGAGTTTGATCTATTTTCAAACGATGGATACCTATAATGATACTGGAGTAAATACGCAAGCAAGAGCCGGCTTTGCAGGTCGGGTCAATTATGACTACGATCAAAAATATCTTTTAGAACTTTCATCGCGTTATGATGGATCCTGGAAGTTTGCTCCTGGAAGTCGATGGGGATTTTTTCCTTCAGCATCCGCGGGATGGCGGATCTCTTCTGAAAAGTTTTGGACAGATGGCATGCGGAAGGTACTTGATGATGTTAAGCTTCGGGGATCTTACGGGATATTGGGGGATGACAATTTGGATGATTGGAAATATTATGCTTTTGGTTACCTGAGCGGATATACCTATAATTCCAAAGGTTCGACGATTGACGGAAAATATGTTATTGGCACCCAACCCCGTGGACTTCCTGTCAAAACGCTTTCCTGGATTGAGGCGCACATGTTGAATGTGGGGCTTGATTTTAGCACATTAAAGGGAAGATTGACTGGTAGCTTGGATTTCTTTCGACGGAAAAGAAGCGGTCTACCGGCCTCCAGAAATGATGTATTGATACCAAATGAGGTTGGTTTTAGTCTGCCTTATGAAAACCTAAACTCCGATATGCATAAGGGTATCGATGGCTCAATTATGTGGCGGAGTAAGGCTGGCGATTTCAATTACTTTGTCGGTGGTAATTTTACATTTGCCCGTCAGATTGATGGTGAACAATATAAACCCCGGTTTGGGAATTCCTGGGATCAGTATCGGAACTCCATTTTTGACCGCTACGCCTATCTAAATTGGGGCTTACATGCTACTGGACAGTTTCAGTCCTGGGAAGAAATTGCCAATTACGATGTAGACAATGACCGTCAAGGTAATTCTACCTTGAGACCAGGAGATATAAAATATGAAGACATCAATGGGGATAAAGTGATCAATGAGCTGGATCAGCGGCCAATAGGATATCGGCAAGGCGGACTTCCTTATTTCAATTTTGGAATTAATCTGGGCGGACAGTTCAAGGGATTTGATCTGGCCATGGATTTGACAGGAGCAGCATTTGCATCCTATCGTCCCAATTACGAAGCGATGAACCCTTTCCACGATGGTGGAAATAATCCGCAATATTACATGGAGAATCAATGGATGCTCAGTGATATTACCAACCCGAATAGTACATTGATTCCCGGCAAGTATCCAACATTGATTCGCGGAAATCAAAACCATAGTAATTATTGGCATAGCGATTTTTGGCTCACCAATGTCAATTATATAAAACTAAGAAATCTTCAGATTGGATATACCTTGCCAGATAAGTGGATGAAAGCTCGTGGAATCCAAAAATTACGAATATATACGATGATGCAGAATCTCTTCAGTATAGATAATTTGGGTGATATGAAGATCGATCCGGAAATCACAAGTGATTCAGGTGTTCAATACCCAACAAACCGGGTTATAAATGTGGGTGTTAATTTAACTTTTTAATAACATGATAAAGAGGAAGGTTATTTTATGGAGTGTATGTTTAGTATGTACATTTTCAAGCTGTAATAAGTTCTTGGACCGGGAATCACAGGCAATTTTTACCGATGATCAGATATTTTCAGATCAAAATATGGTGAAGTCAGTGTTGGCCAATTATTACGGAAGAGTCAGCTGGGGCCAGCAGTTTGGCGACAACGGCTCCTTCGCAATGCTAGATGAAGCCGGATTTTCCAGTGGTTCTCCTAACAATATGCAGGAGTTTCCGAATGATTTTTGGCGGATGTATGATTACGAATTGATCCGCAATTTAAACCAATTTATTGTGGGTGTCCGTCAATCGACACTGGACGATAATAATAAGAAGAGCATAGAAGGGGAGGCTCGTTTTATACGTGCTTGGACGTATTTCAATATGATCAAGCGTTTGGGCGGTGTGCCATTGGTGGGAGATAAGGTATATGATTATACAAGCGGGATGGATCCGGCCGAACTGCAGTTATCGAGAGCCACGGAAGCTGAGAGCTATAATTATGTCATCAGTGAATGTACTGAAGCGGCTAAAATGCTCGGTACAGAGAAAACCATCAATTCGGCGAGAGCCAATAAATGGACAGCTTTGGCGTTAAAAGCCCGCGCAAGTTTATATGCTGCTTCCATAGCCAAGTATAACTATAAAACTCCAGACGTGAAGACTGCAGGAAATGAGGTGGGCATCCCTGCATCTGAAGCAATTAAATATTATCAGACAGCTTATGAAACTGCTTTGGATATTATAAATAATAGTCCTTATGCGCTGTATAATGCAAATCCGGATAAGGGCAAGAACTTTTATCTTGCCGTAACCTCAAAATCAAGCAATGAAGTAATTTGGGCAAAAGACTATGCTTATCCTGGTGAGACCCATTCTTTTACCAATAATAATATAGCCTCATCTGTCCGCGGTGATATTGATGCCAATTTCGTAACTCCAGTACTCAATTTGGTGGAAGCATTTGAATATACAAATGATCGAAAAGGGGATCTGAAAACGAAGACTGCTGCTGGTGACTATGTTTATTATACAAATCCCGAAGATCTTTTTGCCAATAAGGATGCACGCTTGTATGGTACGGTAATTTACTCCGGAGCAGATTTTGCTGGAACGAAAATAACTTATCAGGCGGGGGTTCGGTATAAAGAAAATGGTACATGGAAGACAGTAACAGGTTCGCCTGGTTCCTCAAATGATAAATTTGGCGGACTTGTTACGAGTGAGGATGGCCCTACGACTTCCAACGATATGTATGTCAATAAAACTGGATTTAATATCCGGAAGTTTATTGACGAAAATAAAGATGCCTCTACACGCGGGCGCGGTTCGGATATTTGGTTTGTCCGTTTTCGTTATGCTGAATTTCTGTTGATCGCTGCAGAGTCGGGGCTTGAACTTGGTAAACCGCAAGCTGAGTTGACTGGATATATCAATAAGATCAGGGAGCGCGCGGGAATACAAGCATTGACGACTATTTCTTTAAATGATATCATTCAGGAACGTCGCGTTGAATTTGCTTTCGAAGATCATCGTTATTGGGATTTGAAACGTTTGCGCATCGCCCATGAAATCTGGAACGGAAGTGCTGATAATTACAATGCGGTGCACTATGCCCTATTTCCGTATAAAATATATGCTCCTGGGGATCCTAACAATGGCAAGTGGGTTTTCGAGAAACAGAAATCTAGCCATACGCTCTATCCGCGAAATTTTAAATATCAGAACTATTATAATTTCATTGACCAAAATTGGATTAACAACAATCCGAAGCTAGTCCGAAATCCTTATCAATAGCATTATTCTTATGAAAACTTTTTTTTGTAAATTAATAGTCGGTTTGTGTTTACTCTTGGGTGTTTTTGCTTGTGGCAAAGATAATTATGATGCACCACAAAGCACATTAAGCGGACATGTAACCTATAATTCCAAACCTTTGGGGCTGAGAGGATCCAATCAATCGGTCTATCTTCAACTCTGGCAGGATGGTTATCAATTTCGGTCTCCTATTAATGTTTATTTAACTCAAGATGGTTCGTTTTCTACGAAACTTTTCGATGGAAAGTACAAATTGGTGACAACCAGTGGAAATGGACCATGGGTGAGCAGCGCCGATACGTTGCTGGTTGATGTGAAGGGCAATACCACAGTGGATTATCAGGTGAAACCCTACTACATGATGAGTAATATAACCTATAACACACAAGGAAATATCCTTAAAGCATCTTTTGATATCGAAACAATAGATGCTTCAAGAACGATTGATTTAGTCACCTTATTGGTCAATGATACAAAATTTGTGGATTTGGGCCAATATACATATAAGATGGAAAAAACTGGATTAAATGCCGGCCATGTCGAATTGGAACTGGATATCAAAGATATTTTGACCAAGAGTGCAGCGGTGTATGCGCGCGTAGGGTTACGGGTAAATGGGATTACCGAGGCGCTGTACGATAGTGAACCAAAGAAACTAAAATAAAAATGATTAAAAGAATTGGCTTTTTAAGCTTATTGTTGGGGTTTGGCCTAGCTACGTCGGCTCAATCAGGAATAGCAACTTCCGTAAACCAATTGCCGTTGACAGGTAAGAATACACAATACGTGAACAATAGGGCTCCACTAAGACAGAATGCCTTGCTGAAATTGCCGGTAGGCAGTATAGTGCCTGAAGGCTGGTTAGGGAAGTACCTAGCGTTGCAAAAAGATGGTCTCACAGGTCATTTGGGTGAAATTAGCGCTTGGCTATCCAAAAAAAATAATGCTTGGTTAAGCACGGATGGGAAAGGAGATTATGGCTGGGAAGAAGTTCCTTATTGGCTAAAAGGTTATGCTAATCTGGGCTACATCTTAAAAGATCCTACAATCCTAGCGGAGTCAAAGATATGGTTGGAAGCCGCACTAAAAAGCCAGCGTCCTGATGGATACTTTGGGCCATTGATGCTGCGTAACAACAAACCAGATCTTTGGGGGAATATGTTGATGTTGTGGTGCCTGCAATCTTATTATGAATATAGCGGTGACCAACGTGTCTTAACCTTGATGACCAATTATTTTAAATGGCAGGCCAATTTGCCGGATAGTTTTTTTCTTAAAGACTATTGGGAAAATAGTCGGGGTGGTGACAATCTGCTCTCGGTTTATTGGCTCTATAATAGAACACAGGGGAATGAATGGCTGATGGATTTAGCGGATAAAATCCATCGGAATACCGCCAATTGGCGCCAGAAAGATGATTTGCCGAATTGGCATAATGTTAATGTAGCGCAGTGTTTCAGAGAGCCGGCAACCTATTATCTGAAAAGCCAATCGAGTGAAGACCTGAATGCGACCTACGCTAATTTTCATTTTGTCAGGCAGGTATTTGGTCAGGTTCCAGGCGGTATGTTCGGTGCCGATGAAAATGCACGTCCAGGATATACCGATCCCCGTCAAGGGGTGGAAACCTGTGGTATGTTCGAACAGATGGCGTCCAATGAAATCCTTCTTGGGATAACAGGAGATCCATTTTGGGCAGATCATGCGGAGGAAGTCGCTTTCAATACCTATCCAGCAGCCGTAACAGCAGATTTCAAGGCCTTAAGGTATATTACAAGTCCAAATATGACCATCAGCGACAGCCATAATCATGCTCCTGGAATTGATAATAACGGGCCATTTTTAATGATGAATCCCTTCAGTTCACGCTGTTGTCAGCATAATCACAGTCAGGGCTGGCCATATTATGCTGAGCATTTGTATATGGCAACGAATGATAACGGTGTTGCGGCAGTACTATATGCCGCATCAAAGGCTGAAATCAACGTCGGAAACAAGCAGGCTATTCAGATCCGGCAAGAGTCCAATTATCCTTTTGAAGAATCGCTACGATTTGAAATAGGAACACATGGTAAAACGGTTGATTTTCCCTTTTATCTCCGTATTCCAGCCTGGGCGAAACAAGCGAAAGTAACGGTTAATGGTAAAAGCCAAGCTGTGGAAGCTGGTGCAAAATATATTCGGATTCAACGGCAGTGGAAAGACGGCGACAAGGTCGAACTTTCCTTACCAATGACCATAGATCTGAAAACATGGACAGCCAATAAAAATTCAGTGAGTATCCAGCGTGGACCATTGACCTATGCCCTTAAAATCAAAGAGAATTATGTGAAAAAAGATAGTAAGGCTTCGGCAATAGGAGATTCCAAATGGCAGGAGACTGCAGATCCATCCAAGTGGCCATCCTATGAAATCCTTCCTGCAAGTGATTGGAATTACGGACTTGTACAAAATCAATTGCAAGCTGTTGACCACCTAAAAGTGGTCAAACGACCATGGCCTAAAGATGCATTTCCTTTCGACGCAGAAGCAGTACCTATTTCGATTCTTGTGAAAGCGAAACGTATCGATGGGTGGAAAATTGATGAAAACGGGTTAACGGGGGTATTGCCTCTGAGCCCCGTGGAAAGCAAAAGCGAGGTACAGGAAGTTGAACTAATTCCAATGGGAGCAGCACGTTTGCGCATTGCTGCTTTTCCCACGGTGAAATAATATAAATACGATATAAATAAATGACTTAACGATTTTTTATGATGAAGAAAACCTTATTTTTTGCCAGTTTGATGATGGCAGCACAATTGAACTTTGCTCAGGATTGGAAACCCGCCGGATCACATATATTAACCCCCTGGGGCGAGAAAGTAACGGCCCAAAAGCCACATCCTGAATACCCTAGGCCACAATTAATCAGAACCAATAACTGGCAGAATTTAAATGGACTATGGAAATATGCTGTCACTCCGGTAGGTACTAAAGAGATTCCTCGGCAATGGGACGGCAACATCCTTGTTCCTTTTGCTATTGAATCGGCATTGTCCGGTGTTGGTAAAGAGGTTGGAAAAGATAAAGCCTTATGGTATAACAATACCATAACATTGGACAAGTCTGTCCATAAAAATAAGGTCCTGTTGCATTTCGGTGCCGTAGATTGGCAATGTGATGTGTATGTAAATAATCAATTGGTCGGAAGACATGAAGGTGGTTTTGATCCATTTTCGATGGATGTGACAAGCTTCCTAAAGAAAGGAGCGAAACAGGAAATAGCCATTCGGGTATGGGATCCGACTGATGATGGTCCACAACCACGGGGTAAACAGGTGAACAAGCCGAATGGAATATGGTATACACCAGTGACGGGAATTTGGCAGACCGTTTGGTTAGAAAGTGTTCCACAAGCTTATATTGTAAGTACCAAACAGACGCCGCGATTGGACGATGCTGTCTTGGCCTTTCAAGCTTCCGTAGAGGGAAGCCAAGCCGGTGACGAAATAAAGGTGCGTGCATTGGATGGCGGAAAGCTTATTAAAGAACAAATAGGACAACCCAATACATCTTTTGATCTTTCGGTACCCAATTTGGAGCCCTGGTCGCCGAGTAACCCTAAACTCTATGATCTGGAAATTCAGCTGATTCGAAAAGGAAAAATCGTAGACCAGGCGAAAAGCTACTTCGCCATGCGGAAGATAGCCATGCAGAAAGATGAAAACGGCGTTCAACGTTTAATGTTAAACAATAAGTTTACTTTCCAATATGGTCCATTGGATCAAGGCTGGTGGCCGGATGGTCTACATACCGCGCCAACGGATGAAGCGCTGAAGTTTGATGTCGTCAAAACAAAGGAAATGGGATTCAATATGATCCGTAAGCATATCAAGGTAGAACCGGCACGTTGGTATCGGTACTGTGATAGTATAGGTATGCTTGTCTGGCAAGATATGCCTAGCGGCGATCTTGGTGGAAATCATTGGGATATGCAACCGGGAAAGATTTCAGGTGGCAATCGGGATAAAGTACGTTCACAGGAATCTGAGAATTACTACCGGAAAGAGTGGAAAACCATTATGGAGGTATTGCACAACTATCCAAGTATTGTCATCTGGGTGCCTTTCAATGAGGCTTGGGGGCAATTCAAAACGAAGGATATTACGGAATGGACCATGGCTAATGACCCGTCAAGACTCGTAAATAGCGCCAGTGGTGGTAACTTTATGGAAACTGGACATATCTTGGATATCCATAATTATCCGGATGCAGCCATGCCTGATCCAAATTTGTTTGGTGCTAAACAAGTGCTTGCATTGGGTGAATTCGGTGGTTTGGGATTACCGATAGACGGACATTCATGGCAACAGAAAGACAACTGGGGATACCAAAGTTTCAAGAATAAAACGGAATTATTGGAGCGTTACAAACGTCTTATCCATGATTTGACACGTCTAATTCCGATGGGATTGTCGGCCGCTGTTTATACACAGACAACAGATGTGGAAGTAGAAACAAATGGTTTGATGACTTATGATCGTAAAGTTGTAAAAATGCCTGAAGCAGAATTGAAGGCTGCACATCAGGCGCTTTATAATGCACCTACCAAATAATTGATAGCGATATGGCCGCAACACGGGTTGCGGCCTAAATTTATAGCTGAAAGTATACCTGTCAACCTAAACCTATTTTATACGAAATCAATGAAATTAAAATTACTAATTGCAACGGCTATTGTATGTCAATCGGTATCGTCGTTTGCACAAAAACAAGTCCTTAAGAATGATCTTCGCGCGCCTGCCTATCCTTTAGTAACAATTGACCCGAATACAAGTGCCTGGTCCTATAGCAACGAATTGAATGCAGATGTTGTACGCCATTGGACCGGAAAATCCTTTCCCTTATTGGGCGTCCTTAAAGTGGATGGAAAACCCTATCGCTTCCTGGGCAAAGAAGAGGCTGAACTCTTGCCTTTGGCCCGGATGGGCGAACATGCGGCTTGGACGGGAAGTTACGTTGTCAGCGAACCTGCCTCAGACTGGATGAAACCTTCATTTGATGCACGGCAATGGAAAATGGGGGCAGCGCCATTCGGTACCAAGGACAAAGAACCCAATGTGGAGACTGATTGGCAGGAACCTAAAATTTGGGTTAGAAGGGAAGTTGAACTGACTGAGGATCTTACGGGCAAATCCGTATATATCGAATTTACACATGACGATGACGCTATTTTGTACGTCAACGGTATTGAGGTTGCTAATACAGGCAATTCGACAGGTAAAAATAGTCGGGTCAAGCTGCCCGAACATGTCGTAAAAACATTGAAGAAAGGAAAAAATATACTCGCGGGTTATTGCTATAATAGGGTAGCGAATGGATATTTTGATTTTGGACTCTTTACAGAAAAAGAAGGTAGTATTCAATTCGACAATGAAGCGAATCAGATCACTTCCAATGTGCAGGCAACACAAACACATTATTCGTTTAACTGCGGGCCCGTGGACTTAAATATTACATTTACTGCGCCGATGTTTTTGGATAAATTGGACTTAATGGCTAGACCCGTAAATTATCTTTCCTATACAGTCCATGCGAAGGATGGCAAGAAACACCAGGTACAACTTTATTTGGAGGCGGCACCAAATTGGGCACTGAATTCTCCTCTTCAAGATGCGACAAGCAGTTCCTTTATTTCCGGAAATCTCCAATTTGTAAAGACAGGAAGCAAAAGCCAGCAGGTTCTAGGAAAGAAAGGTGACGACCTACGGATAGATTGGGGGTATTTCTATATGGCAGGTGCAAAATCAAAGACAAAGTCAGCGGTCGGAAGTAGCCATCAATTACGCTCTAATTTTCTGAAGAGTGAAAATAGCTCTTCTCCAAATGGAGGGCAACAATTGGCACTGATGCAAACTTTTGATGTCTCATCAAGCTACCAGGATAAGATCTTGTTGGGCTATGATGACCTGTACTCGATCCAATATTTTGGACAAAATTTACGACCTTATTGGAATACCAATGGAAATAGTTCCATTGAGAAACAATTTGAACTGGCCGACAAAGAGTATACTGTTCTCAAAAAGGCTGCTGATAAATTTGATGCCGAATTATGGGGTACAGCTTTGCGCAACGGAGGTGAGGACTATGCTGCATTATGTGCCTTGGCCTATAGACAGGCAATCGCCGCTCATAAACTTGTAAAAGCACCCAATGGCGATCTGCTTTTACTGTCCAAGGAAAATGATAGCAATGGGTCAATAGGAACTGTTGATGTAACCTATCCTTCGGCTCCGATTTTCCTTTACTATAATCCAGAACTGGCAAAAGCACTAATGAACGCCATTTTTTATTATAGTGAAAGCAATAAGTGGACAAAACCTTTTGCTGCGCATGATGTTGGGACCTATCCTTTAGCGAATGGCCAAACTTACGGTGGAGATATGCCTGTCGAAGAATCGGGAAATATGCTGCTATTAACTTATGCTTTAGCGAAGGTGGAAGGCAATGCCGCTTATGCCAAAAAACATTGGAAAGTGTTGTCTACCTGGGTAGATTATCTAGTCGATAAAGGTCTTGACCCCGAAAATCAGTTGTGTACAGATGATTTTGCAGGCCATTTTGCGCATAATGCCAATTTATCCATTAAAGCTATTTTGGGTATTGCATCTTACGGTTATCTGGCCCAAATGCTTGGTGAAGAGGCTACGGCGAAAAAGTATTTGACCGAAGCAAAAGCAATGGCGATGAAATGGAAAAAGATGGCCGAAGATGGGGATCACTACAAGTTAACTTTTGATAAAAGTGGAACCTGGAGTCAAAAGTATAATATGGTCTGGGATAAATTGCTTAAGATGGATATTTTCGACCCTTCTATCCGTGAAACTGAAATTAAATACTATCTCGGCAAACAAAATAAATACGGACTTCCCCTGGACAACCGTCAGCCTTATACCAAAACCGATTGGATTATTTGGACGGCGACTATGGCAGATGATAAGCCTACCTTTGAGGCATTTTTGAAGCCAGTCTACCGTTTTATGAACGAAACAACCGATCGCGTTCCCATGTCGGATTGGACTTATACAGACCGTCCTAAAAGAGCAGGATTTAAAGCACGATCTGTTGTTGGCGGGTATTTTATCAAAATGTTGGAAGAGAAATTGGGAAAAGCAAAATAGCTTTTCCTATGATATAGAAAATAATATAAATAGAATAATAAGATGTTGAATGCAATGTTGTTCAGATATTGGATTGGCGGAGTTGTCGTACTGAACCTGTTGAGCTCCTGTGGAAGCGCTACAGGTTCAGTGAAGCCGTCGGAACAAATAGCAAATGCCACGGCTCAGCATAAAACCTATAGCAATCCGGTTTTTGAGCCCATACTTGCTGATCCTACAGTCGTTAGAGATCCACAGCGCAAAATGTTCTATGCATATGGGACAGCCGACAATTGGGGCGACGGAAAGGGACAACGTCTGGTGTCTATTCTACAATCCACCGATCTTGTAAACTGGACATGGATCGGAACCGCCTTCCCAACTAAACCGGGTTGGAAAGCAGAAGGCGGAATCTGGGCCCCCGATGTGGTGCAGTTAAATGGTAAGTATCTTTTATATTATGCCTATTCCACATGGGGTGATTCCAATCCCGGCATCGGTGTAGCCCTAGCAGCTAGACCGGAAGGCCCCTTTATCGATCAAGGTAAACTTTTTGATAGCAAGGAGATCGATGTGCCTAATTCAATAGATCCTTATTTTTTTACTGAAAATGGGCAGAACTATCTATTCTGGGGCAGTTTTAGCGATGCGAATACGCAAGGCACTTATGGTGTTGAACTCGATAAAAATGGTACCGGTATACCTGATTTAAATGGGAAATTTAAAGTCGCTGCAGGAGATTTTGAAGCCGTTGTGATTCATAAACGGAAAGGGTACTATTACTTTATCGGATCCAAAGGCTCCTGTTGTGAAGGAGAAAAAAGCAGCTACCATGTTCTTGTGGGGCGCTCTCGTGATCTGAAAGGACCCTATGTGGATCAAGAAGGCCGCAACCTTACACAGCGGGGGAGTGGAACGCTGTTGTTAAAAGGAAATGATCAATTTGTGGGGACAGGTCACACTTCGCGCATTATTACAGACGACAAAGGAAAAGATTGGATACTCTATCATGGTATTGATCCAAAGCAGCCTCGTGTCGCTACGGGGGGAAATCGCCGGATGCTATTGTTGGATGAGGTTGTTTGGGATAGGGACTGGCCCAAAATTGAAGGGGCAACCAGCAGTGTTGCTCCGCAACCGGCACCAACGTTTAATACTAAATAGAATTTTCAATAGCTAGCAGCGGATCTCCGATCTTCGTCGGTCTTAATTTTCGCTGCCAATAAAAAATATGATACATCAAACGAAGAAACATTTTGAACTTCTTGACGCCATGCGTGGGGTAGCCGCAATCGCAGTCGTCCTGTTTCACTTTATGGAAATTGCACAACCGGATTATCGCAATAGTTTTATTCCACATAGCTATTTAGCCGTTGATTTTTTCTTTTGTTTATCGGGTTTTGTCATTGCCTATGCCTACGATCAGAAGCTGGCCGCAATCGGTCTAAAACGATTCTTTCTCTTGCGTTTGCTGCGATTGCACCCATTGGTTATCATCGGTACGTTGATTGGTTTATTCGCATTTATTTACGATCCATTCAGCAGTTTGGCTGGCTCATTTTCTGTTTTGCAAAAGATGGGGATGTTCATCAGTGGGATAACGTTGATTCCATACCCGGTTGTACCAGAACGCTATTTTAATCTTTTTCATTTAAACCCACCTACATGGTCGCTATTTTGGGAGTATATCGCCAATATAGCCTATGCTTTGGTACTGGTACGGATTCCAAAAAAGTTTCTTTGGGGGATAGTGCTCCTTGGTGCAGCAGCGCTATGTGCCGAATCATTTCGTTCGGGCTATTTAGCTGTCGGTTTTGGAGCAGACAACTTTTGGGCTGGTGGAATTCGTTTATGGTTTTCGTTTTCAATGGGACTACTTATTTTTAGATCGAACTGGACCATTTCCAACAAGCTTCCTTTTTTCGGTGTTCTAGGTCTACTTGCCGCCGTATTTTTTATTCCATTTTCTGAAGCTTATGGTAAATACATTGATCCTATTGTCGTTATCTTCTATTTTCCTTTATTACTCTTACTGGGGATAGGAGGGCAGCCTGTGTTTGGAGGGGTCAAGAAGTTATGCAAGTTTTTAGGTGATATCTCCTATCCGCTCTATATCATTCATTATCCATTTATCTGGATTTTTATGAGCTATGTAGAACTTAATCACCCATCGAATAAGCAAATGGCTGTGATTATTGTTATTGGAATGCTGTTGTTGATTTTTTTATCTTTATTAGTCTTTAACTATTTAGATGAGCCTATTCGGAAATATTACAGTCGGAAACTAAAGTAAATGGCGATGAAGCCAGCTACTGATGAACTGGAATACCTCCATTTTGCAGTCTTCATTAAGAATTTCATGCCGCATGCCTGCATATAATTTAAGGGTTATATCGGTCTGTCCCTGTGCCCTTAACTGTGCCGCACTTTTTTCAACGCCTATGCCAAAATCTCCAATTGGATCATCCTGTCCGCTGATAAATACAATTGGTAAGTTTTTTGGGATATTCTTGGTAGCCTCGATAGCTGTCGCTTGCAAGGAAAGGTCTAATACGGTATGAAACCCATTGTTGGTAAACAATCCCCCACAAAGAGGATCTTCCAAAAATGAAATACGGTTTGTCTTGCTTATGCTTAACCAATTGCTGTTATTTTGGTTAGGCTCGTTCTTAAACCGAGCATTATTACGTTTGTCAAAAATGCGATTGATCAATTTACTTCTTCCTTTAGGGGCAATACTATTGAGAAGAGTGAGTAAAAGGCGAAAGGCCATGGATCCTTTTTGACGTTGGCCTGTCCCCACGATAATGGCCCCCTTAAATTGCCGACCAATTTTTTGTAAAACACAACGTGTGACAAAGGATCCCATGGAATGCCCTAAAATAAATTGAGGCAGTTGCGGATAGGTTTCACGTAAGAAGTTACTCATTGTAATGGCGTCATCAATAAGTTGTTTTTTAGCCCCATGCTTTTTAAAATAACCCAATTGATCGACCTGTAGCGCCGTTTTTCCATGGCCCAATTGATCGTAGGTTAAAACCGCAAAATTCTGTGTAGTCAGATAACTGGCCAATTCTTCGTACCGACCACTATGTTCCTGCATGCCATGAACCAAGAGTAATGTTGCCACTATTTGATTGTCGTCGGGTACATACAGACGATAGAAAATTTTATGTTCAGGTTCAGTCGTTGCGCTGATTGTATAAAAATTGGAAACTACCTTGCTCATTATACCACTTTATTTTAAGTAAAGTAAGATAATTTTAGTGCATTTACAAGTTTAACAATCTTCTTTCAGATGTTGTTCGGATGAAGCCGAAAGCCTTTCAGGGCAATTGATCAATAAAAATTAGCACGATTAATTTTTGTGGTTTGGGAATATTTTTTAGATTTGCATTAATTTAGAATTAATTTAAATAAAGTAGCTGATCTATTTTAAACATGGGCTTGTCTGTATGCAGAAATTGTTGCAAACATCGAATTCGGAACGCATCCATGTTCTAAAAATATACGCTTTTACACATATTCTGATGAAACCAACACGATATATTCCGACCCGTGTTATCGAATAATTAAAGCTCAATTTGCAGAATAATTGAGTAGGGAATGAATAGGTTATGTTGCTCCATCACCTTCAAAAGACAAATAAAAGAATGAAAAAGACACTTTTGGCAGCTTTATTATTCGCTGCATCTTATGCACAGGCGCAGACAAACTCGTTGATGAACGGCGAGTTCTGGAAGGGCAAACCTACATTGACCGTTGTTAAAGCAGAAATCAGCAAAGGAAATAGCCCTTCTCAGCCGAATGCGGCATCCTTTGATCCGGTCACTATGGCTATATTAAATGGTGCTCCGACTGATGTCGTCAAATTCATGATCGAACAAGAAGGGAATAGTGTAACCAAGAAGACACATCACAGCCGTAGTTATTTACACTGGGCAGCGTCAAGTGGAAATGCTGAATTGGTCGATTTTTTAATAGCGAAGGGATCTGATGTCAATTACCAAGATAGCCATGGTTACCCAATTGTCGCTTATGCAGCTTCAACAGGAAATACAAATACTGCTGTGTATGATGCCTTGTTTAAAGCAGGTGTGAATCCCAAACAGAAATATGAAGGTGGTGCAACTTTGATGATGCTTGCAGCGTCTGCAGACAAGGACCTGGCATTGACGGATTATTTCATAAAAAAAGGATTATCTATTCAAGATAAAGATGAGTCGGGCCGTACGGTAACGGATTATGCTGCTAAACTTGGAAATACCGCGCTTATGGAGAAATTCATCGCCCGTGGTGTAAAGCCAACCAACAATGCGTTGTTTTTTGCGACTCAAGGTTCTAGACAAGCTTCTAACGGTTTGGCGGTTTATACCTATTTGGTTGAAAAGTTCAAATTGGATCCTAAGGCGGTAAATAAGGAAGGTGCTACGGTACTGCATGCTTTGGTTCGTAGGCCAGATATGGATGTGATCAATTATTTTTTGGATAAAGGTGTAGATGTCGCAAAAGCTGACAACGAAGGAAATACGGCACTTATGGTGGCTGCTAGTGGTAAAGATACTAAATTGGTCGAGTTGCTGCTTACTAAAGCGAAAAATGTGAATGCTGTAAATGAAAAAGGAGAATCTGCATTGACTAAAGCAATAGCAAATGGAACTCCTGAAGTAGCTGCGGCATTGGTTAAAAATGGAGCCGATACCAAGGTATTGGATAAGGAGGGCAATAACTTAGCGTTCTATTGGTTTAATTCTTACAAGGAATTGCCACAGGGGGGCAGACCAGGTGGTCAGGGAAATGTGTCACAAGGGGATGAGTTTAAAGAAAAATTAGCGATCCTTAAGACGAACGGATTGGACGTTATTGCTCCGCAAAAAAATGGTAGTACATTGTATCATTTGGCAGTAGCCAAAGAGAATGTGAAGCTTATCCAGAAAGCTAGCGAACTTGGAGTAGACATTAACGCACAAGATAAAGAAGGAACGACGGCACTACATAAGGCAGCTCTCCTAGCTAAAGACGATTCCATATTAAAAACATTGGTTTCGCTTGGTGCAAAAAAGGAATTGAAAACAGAATTCGATGAAACAGCTTATGACCTGGCGAAAGAGAACGATTTCTTAGCTAAGTCCAATGTGCAGCTTGACTTTTTGAAATAAGACAACATCGTATTCCAGTGGTATCTCTAATCATATCGATGAAATATCCCGATAAATAATAGAAATATTGGTAACGCTGAACGGACTACGGATACCTTAAAATTAGATACAATTGAAGATGAATAACATATTTAAAACAACGATAGCCACTCTTTTATTTTCAATGGCAGCCCTAAGCTCTTTCGCACAGGCAGCTAAATATAAGTGCATGATCCAAATGAATGCCTACGAAGGTGAGAAAGCCTACGTCGTGATTTCACTGATTAATCCTAGTGGAGCTTACGAAAAAACACTCGCCGTATTGGGATCTGATAAGCAATGGTATAATACGATCAAGGAATGGTACAAGTTTCAAAATAAGACCAAAGAGAAGCTAAATGCGGTGACGGGTGCGTCAGTTGGTGGCGGTGACCGTGCCATGCGCACTTTGGATATTGACGAATCGAAGTTCAACAAAGGGTATAAACTCCGTTTTGAATCTGCTGTAGAGGAACAAAAATATCATACTGCCGATGTTGAAATCCCTTTAACAAAAGAAGCCATTA
This sequence comes from Sphingobacterium sp. 40-24, assembly GCF_001899705.1. NCBI lineage: Bacteria > Pseudomonadati > Bacteroidota > Sphingobacteriia > Sphingobacteriales > Sphingobacteriaceae > Sphingobacterium > Sphingobacterium sp. 40-24. The sequence continues at coordinate 93,324 of NZ_MKWH01000006.1, forward strand.
CCGAAAAAGCGAACGGCAAGGGATACATCAAACTTGTCAAGTTAAATAAAATACAATAAAAGAGGGGTAAAAATGCTGGTATCTATTTGGAGGTATGCACATTTAGCCTTAGCTATTGTTTCTTCTGTCTTTTTACTTTTATTATCGATAACTGGCGTAATATTGGCCGTTGACGCTGTCAACGAAAAAATTCCACCTTATCGGGTTGAACATATTGAAACTTTAAACCTTGCGCAGTCCGTAACAGCCTTGCGCAAGGTTTATCCCGAAATCATAGCGATTTCGGTAGATCACAATCAATTTGTGAGTATTGATGCCATAGACGCTGATGGCAATACCGTGAAGGGTTATATTGATCCGAATACCGGGCGTCTGCTTGGTCCCCAATTGAATAAGTCCCAATTTATTCAATGGGTTACAGCTTTACACCGCTCGCTCTTTCTGAAAGTGACCGGCCGGGTGATTATTGGTGTGGTTTCATTTCTGTTGTTTCTTATTACTATTTCAGGAATTGTTCTGATTGTTAAGCGTCAACAGGGCGTTCGACACTTCTTTGCCAAAATCAATCGGGACTTTTTTGCCCAGTATTTCCACGTTGTTTCAGGACGTTTATTTTTGATACCAATTTTGATATTGGCCCTAACTGGTACCTATTTATTCCTGGTACGTATTGAAATCTTAAAGAAGCCGAATCAAACCATCGAATATCCCAATAAGATGAAGGAAGATATCGAATTGGAGGTGGCAAAATTTTCAATATTCCAAAATACAAAACTTGTTGATTTGAAGACCTTGGAGTTTCCATTTATGGAAGGCGATCCTGACGAATATTTTGTATTGGAGCTTCGCGATCGGGAATTGACCATCAACCAGTTGAATGGAAGCTTGCATAAAGAAGTCAAGTACCCCTTTACTGCATTGGCCGAAGAGTTGTCTTTGGACCTTCATACGGGTAAGACCAATATTATATGGGCTATTGTACTGGGGCTCGCATCGTTGAATATTGTGTTCTTTATTTATACAGGGTTCGTCATTACATTCAAGCGCACGCGTACAAAAATCAAGAATAAATATAAACCTGAAGAAGCGGAGATTGTTATTCTTTTCGGAACGGAAAATGGAAGTACGCTGTTTTTCGCCAATCAGATCCATAAACAGCTCTTGGCGGATGGGCAAAAATCGTTGCTGCTCGGAATGAATCAATATCAGTGCTTTCCAAAGGCAAAACACTTGCTTGTGTTTACTTCGACATACGGGCTAGGAACAGCACCCTCCAATGCACTTCAATTTGAACAAAAGCTCAATAGCCATCCACAAAAACAAGATGTACAATTTTCGGTTCTCGGCTTTGGTTCAAAAGCCTATCCCGATTTTTGTGCTTATGCGCGCGAAATTGATTGTTTACTAGAAAAACAAGGTTGGGCTTCGCGTTTAACAGACTTACATACCGTTAATGATAAGGATGTTGATGAACTTATTTCATGGATACATGACTGGTCTTCGCAGGCCACTATTGCACTCGCTTCTGCACCAGCTATTTATAGTGCTAAAGTTGTCGGACTGACGAAATTTAAGGTGGTAGCGAAGTCTGCTGTTTCAGCGACTAACACGACCTTTACTTTAGTGCTGAAGCCTGCAAGTAAAATTAACATGCAATCGGGCGATTTATTGGCAATCTATCCCGCGCAAGATCAACGTGAACGTTTTTATTCGATCGGCTACAAAGATGGAATGGTGCAGCTCGTGGTGAAATTGTTTCCTGATGGATTTGGTTCTAGCTTCCTCTATCGATTGGAAACTAATCAAACCCTCCAGGCACGTGTCATGGTTAATCCAAGTTTTCATTTCCCGAAAGCAGCAAATGCAGTCGCTTTAATTGCGAATGGTACAGGGGTAGCACCCTTTCTTGGCATGATTTCAGAAAATGAAAGTAGGGCTCCTTTGCGTCTGTATGCAGGTTTTCGCCATCGAAATGAAATGACTGCGCACTATGTGGATTTTGCTGATCAACAGCTGAAATTAGGGCATCTGCAGCAGCTTGAACTGGCTTTTTCGCGCGAGGAAAATCCACAATATGTCATGGACCTGATCCGTCGGGATGCGCTATATTTTGTCGAATTGCTTGAAAAAGGAGGTTGTGTATTGCTTTGTGGTGCATTGCGTATGCAGCATGATGTTGAACATACTTTAAATGAACTTCTCCTGGCGCATGTCGGCAAAACTATTGCCGACTACAAAGAAAGTGGACAAATCTTAACGGATTGTTATTAGTAAATTGATGGTACAATGGTAAATCCCGTCACGAAGACTACTTTTGGTATAGATCGACTTTATAATTCCTTTTTGGATCAATCTCATGAAGAACAATAAACAATGTGTCCTGCTTTTAATGCTCTGCTTTGTGTCCATTACTTCGGGGATTGCGCAGGTCTTGGTCAAGCGGCAGGTTACCCTTATGGGCTCTGTTTTTGAAATCAGCTTGGTAGATCGGGATAGCGCGATTACAAATCAGCATATCGATGAAGTCATCTCCGAAATAGATCGAATAGAAAACCTGATTTCAGAATGGCGTCCGCAAACCCAAATAGCAGCGGTGAACCGCAATGCAGGGATTAAGCCCGTTAAGGTGGATCGGGAAGTTTTTGAATTAACAAAGCGAGCGATCCAGTATGCTCAAAATTCAGGCGGAGCCTTTGATATTAGTATTGTTGCCTTGGATAAAGTTTGGGTATTTGATGGTAGTATGACCACGATGCCTACGGAAGATCTGGTTAAAAGGTCTGTCGCCAAGGTGGGCTATCAACACATCCGTCTCGACAGTGCATCTTCGACAATTTTTCTGGAATTGCCCGGTATGAAGATCGGTTTCGGCTCGATCGGGAAGGGCTATGCTGCTGATCGTGGCAGGGACATAATGAAGGCAAAGGGAATTGAAGCAGGTATAGTTAATGCTTCCGGAGATCTTTCGGCTTGGGGAAACCCACCCCGGGGGGACGCCTGGAAAGTGGGTGTAAACAATCCGTTCAAACCCCATCAAATGGTCAAAGTTCTTCATTTGAATGAAATGGCCGTAGCAACTTCAGGCAGCTATGAGAAATACGCGGAGATCAATGGGAAACGGTATTCACATATTATAAATCCAGTGACAGGTTATCCAGCTACGGGATTAACTTCAGTGACGATTTATGGACCTTCCGCCGAGATTGCAAATGCCCTCAGTACCTCAATCATGGTACTTGGTGAGAAAGAAGGAAAAAAATTAATTCAGCGTTTCCCAGCATACCGTTATATTTTTATTACCGATAAAGGTAAAGTCATTCAGCAGCGGTGGAAGTAATAGACCACACAGCATCATTTTTTTTCTGAAAGTGTCTAATCTTATTGGCCAGAAAGAACCTTCAGTTTGCTTTCATTGCTGTTGGTGTCTGCGAAGTCATGAAGGTTTTGTTTTATTCCCGATAAAGTAGGTTGAATGCATCAGCTATTAGCTGATTATCTCGTATCTTTATCCTAACAAAGCGTATACGAAAGAAGACGGTAGCGAAAGTGTGCTTATTGGTCAGAAAGTTGAAGTCAGCAAGAAGAAAGATTCATGAAAATAATTTAAAGTAAAAGTTTGACTAGTTCGTCTATGCTGCTATGGACATTGCATACCAAAATCATATGGCAGAAAAAAATTCCAGATCATTTACGGATATCGTTAAGACTTATGGAAGTCAGCTGCTACGTTTTGTTAAGGGAAGGGTAAAGAAAACGGAGGATGCAGAAGATATCTTACAGGAAGTCTGGTATCAATTTAGCCGTTTGACCAATATGGACGAATTGGAGAATGCGGGAGCATGGCTCTATGCTGTCACACGAAATAAGATTACAGACAGCTACCGGAAAAAGAAAAGTGAATCGCTTGATGAGCTTATAGCGGGTGACGAGGATAGCGAAAGTACGTTTCCTATTCGTCAGCTCCTTTTAGCTGACGACTCCAATAATCCTGAGCTAAAATTATTTAAGGATATTTTTTGGGATGAGCTGATGAAAGCATTGGAGGAATTGCCGGAAAAACAACGTCGGGTTTTTGTGCTCAATGAACTGGAAGAGAAAACTCTTCAGGAAATTGCAGTCATGGAAAATGAGAACCTAAAGACGATTATCAGCCGAAAAGGGTATGCAGTGAAGCACCTGAGAATACGGTTGCGAAGTTTGTATGAAGAATTAAAATTTTAAAAGGATTAAGCTATGAATGGAAGAATGAAAAGACAGCGGAAGGGTAAATTCGCTTTTATGGTTGTCGCTATCATCGTTGGTGTTTTTTTGTTGGTAGCATTACTACAATATTTGTGGAATACAGTAATGGTTGATATTTTCAATCTGAAAGCAATTACCTATTGGCAGGCGCTGGGACTCTTTGTCTTGTCGAAAATCTTGTTCGGCAGGGGCTTCGGTAAACCGGGAGGTGGCCGATTCGGACGGGATGTTCCGCCTCAGATGGAAAAAGGAGAAGATCTTTCCGATGAGGAAAGGGAACGTTTGCGGGAGGAATGGAAGCGTCGTTTTGGAGGGCGTTGCGGGTTCTGAAAAAAAGAATAAAAATTTTAAAGTAAAAACTGTTGTTGGGCGTCTTCTTCTATAAAGGCGCCTTTTTTTATGCCGATATCCTGATGGTAAACAAGTAACAGAACGCGAGGATCTGTCAGCAGGGATGTTGGATAAAACAAATAGTTAATTAAAACATACAAATGATCTAGGAAAATTCTATGTGCAATGTGCTGAAAATAGATATAATCCGCAATCATTTTTAAAAAAATGTATTCAAATGAAAAATAAACTTCGATTTATATTGCCACGCCTTATTGTGCTTACGGCAATAGCAGGATTAGCAACATTGATTATTGGGACGATCTTTAAGCTCTTGTTGTTTGGGACAATTCTCTTTGGTATAGGAAGCTTTGCCGCGGCAAGAATGCGTAGAAGAGATAGACAAGCATTCAAAATGGATAGGGCTCCGGTATATCCGAACGTTCACCGTCATTATAACACTGTGGTTGCAATTGTTCCATTACAAGGGCAAAAACGTGCTAAGAAAGCAACAATAGTTCCAGTTTACTAAGGTTAAAAATTGCAAGACGAGGAAATTCATCCCACATCAGTTTACACGTATTATTCAATATAAAAAATTAAAGACATGTTTAAAAGAAATCATTATACCAACGGATATTCAAATCATAATAAATTTTGCGGACAACATTTCAAAGACCGCTTTGAAAAATTCCAACAACAGTTTTTTGATGGTGAAGCCGGGCACAATGCTGGCGTACAGCAAGCTGTTCCTGTAAATATTGCCGAAAATCAAGAATTCTATGAAGTGCAGCTTTTTGCCGCTGGACGTAAGAAAGAACAATTCCAAGTCAGCATAAATGACGGGATACTGAAGATTTCATGTACAGAAAACACCCAGGACAATGCCATAGATTATATCTATAAAGAGCAGGATGGATTGGCATTTGAACGTGAATTCCAATTAAATGAACAAGTACTTACAGATAATGTGCATGCAAGTTTCGAGGATGGGGTATTGACGGTTATCCTTCCAAAAGATCTTGAAAAAGTAAAACGGCCACAAGAGGTTGTTATTGATTAGTAAAAACCAGTTTTGATCTGGGCGCACATCAAGGCTGCTGATGTGCGTAGCCTTAAATCAGCGTAAGAGCTGATGTTGAAAAAGGACAGCATCGAATTTTGCTGTCCTTTTTCTGTCTCTTAATTTACCGCCAACCGGTGCCCAAAAGCAGTGAACAGTAAACGAATTTCGAATAGCTGTTTGGCGCTATGGTCCTTATATCCGTACTACTTTTCTAAGTATTCCCAAAATTTGTCTCGATTGTTGACGAGTGCCATAATTGCTCAATAAGGGCCTAGATCAAGATAATTTCAAAACGGAAACAAACTAATACCAGATTGTAGGTAACAACAATTTTTAATCATTTTTTAAACAGTACTCAGTCATTGTTTATTCAGTCTACACTGAACGATCACTGAGTAATCACTGAACAAGCACTGAACGAGCACTGAATAAACACTGTCGAAAAATATAACATGATACCTGCCAGGTATTCGCTTGATTGAAAGGTATAAAGGTTAGGGATTTGGAGTTTACGCAGCTATAGATCAGCTAGGGCTATAAGATGTTTACAATATCCCTAGTTGGTTTGTCTGCGCTAAATTTGCTTACGCCTGTGCTGGTGAGGCTTGGCTTTATTGTCGCTCGTATGGCACTGTGTGAAGTTTATTTAGATGTTATGTTGTGAAAGCTACTCCGTTCTTTTAAGTTTTTTTTTGAGTTGTTCTTTGCCAAATCGCCAAAAGAAATAGAATAAGCCTATAACAACTATAATTGCCATAAAGGGGATAAATATGGCGAGTATGGTCAAAATGGTTGAACCGATGGTTTCCATGGTCGAGATCATAAAATTGCCAAAACCTGCCGTTCCAACAGACGAGACTGCCCGGGTGCCAGCTAGCGCTGTACTGATGGTCGCCGCGGTACCGCCACCAGCGATGATTGCCATAGCCCAGCGGAAAAAGGGTGAAATATCTGCAAACTGTATGGCAAAAAGTAAGGTACCTGCTATCGTCGCGAGAGGAATTGAAAGGCTGTCCAATATATTGTCAATAAAAGGAATGTAATATCCCGCTATTTCTAGGATCATGGCTAGGCTTGTCGCTGCCAAAACAATAGGTGAGCCCGCCCAGGCCAATTCATTGCCAACCTGGAACAGTTCAAGCCGACAGCCAAGGCTCAATAAGAATAGCGGCATGAAAACCCGGAAGCCGGTAGCTGCAGCCAGACTCAAGCCTATAAAAGCACTTACCAAAAATGTGGATAGCTCATTCATGGTCAATATTTTTGATACAACCTAATTATAGAATAGTAAAAGAATCGCTTTTGTTTTTCAGACTTCCAAAAATCGTCATATTCTAGCTGCTCATTAAAAGATGATTTTTAGTATTTTATATAATTATATATTGTGTATATAGATTTTGATTATAGTGTATCGAATCATTCGATGTACAAGTGGGATCTCATTTGTGTAATTTTATGAAAGTGGGAGTCAAACAATTTGATCACTTAAGATATTATATAAATAAACTTTCTTTTCATATGGACAACAACGAAAAAGACATTAGCAAATGCCCATTTCATAATGGTACAATGCGCAACGCCGTTGCGGGAGGGGGAACTCAAAATCAGGACTGGTGGCCAAATAGACTTCGTGTAGATCTGTTGAGACAACACGCGAGCAAGTCAAATCCGATGGACGAGGGCTTTGATTATGCGGAAGCATTTAAACAATTGGATTTAGAAGCCGTAAAAAGAGATTTGCATGCCTTGATGACCGATTCGCAGGACTGGTGGCCTGCTGACTTTGGACATTATGGACCATTATTCATCCGGATGGCTTGGCATAGTGCAGGAACCTATCGGGTAAGCGATGGTCGAGGCGGAGCTGGGTCTGGGCAACAACGTTTTGCACCACTGAATAGCTGGCCTGATAATGTGAGTTTGGATAAAGCACGTCGCCTGTTGTGGCCTATCAAACAAAAATATGGTAAAAATATCTCCTGGGCAGATTTATTGATTTTAACAGGTAATGTTGCTTTAGAGTCTATGGGCTTCAAGACTTTTGGTTATTCTGGTGGACGTGTGGATGCTTTTGAACCTGAATTGGATGTCTATTGGGGTTCTGAAAAAACATGGTTGGGCGGTGATGTACGCTATGCTCATGGTTCAGAAGGCGTAGTGGAATCACACGGTGTATTATCTGCCGATGATGATGCAGATGGTAAACAACATTCGCGCAATCTTGAAAAACCGTTGGCAGCGGTACAGATGGGATTAATTTATGTTAATCCGGAAGGACCAGATGGAAATCCAGATCCTATCGCGGCTGCAAAAGATATACGGGATACTTTTGGTCGGATGGCGATGGACGATGAGGAAACTGTCGCTTTGATTGCTGGAGGGCATACGTTTGGAAAAACACACGGAGCAGGTCCTGCCGACAATGTCGGAAAAGAACCTGAAGCAGCCGGCATAGAACAACAAGGGCTTGGTTGGAAAAGTACCTATGGCAGTGGAGTAGGAGCAGATGCGATCACGAGTGGCTTGGAGGTTATTTGGACACAGAAACCGACAGAATGGACCAATCTCTTTTTTAAAAATCTCTTCGAAAATGAATGGGAATTAACAAAGAGTCCTGCAGGAGCGCATCAATGGGTAGCCAAAGGAGCTGATTCGACTATTCCAGATCCTTTTGATCCAACTAAAAAACGTAGGCCAACGATGCTGACGACAGATTTGTCCTTGCGTCTTGATCCAATTTATGAAAAGATCTCGCGTAAATTTTACGAAAATCAAGACGCATTTGCCGATGCATTCGCTCGCGCCTGGTTTAAATTGACGCACCGTGATTTGGGACCACGAGAGCGTTATTTAGGTGCCGAAGTTCCTGCTGAGGAATTATTGTGGCAAGATCCTATTCCTGCTGTCGATCATGCTTTGGTCGATGCTAATGATATTAACACATTGAAATCTACCCTATTGAGCGCGGGGCTCAGCACTGCAGAGCTCGTAACGACCGCTTGGGCTTCAGCTTCTACTTTCCGTGGGTCTGACAAGAGAGGTGGTGCAAACGGTGCGCGGATACGGTTGGCTCCGCAGCGTTATTGGCAAGTCAATAATCCAGCACAATTGCAAAAAGTTCTTACTGCGCTTGAGCAAATTCAACAGGACTTTAATGGAAAGCAACAGGGCGGAAAGAAGATTTCCTTGGCAGACTTAATTGTCTTAGGTGGTGTTGCTGCGATAGAGCAGGCCGCTCGTGCAGCTGGACATGCTGTCAACGTACCGTTCCATCCGGGGCGTATGGATGCATCACAGGAACAGACGGATGTAGAATCCATGGGCTATCTTGAGCCAATTGCGGATGGATTTAGAAATTACCGTAAAGGTGCTTACACCGTGTCTACGGAATCATTATTGATCGACAAAGCACAATCACTTACGCTATCTGTTCCGGAATTAACGGTATTAATCGGCGGACTTCGTGTTCTTCAGGCAAATTTTGATGGTTCTGCATTAGGAGTGATGACAGATAGGCCAGGCCAATTGACGAATGATTTTTTTGTCAATCTATTGGATATGGGAACAGCTTGGAAAGCAATCTCTCCGGACCGGGAAGTTTTTGAAGGATCAGATCGTAAATCTGGTGTTAAAAAATGGGAAGCCGGACGTGCAGATCTTGTTTTTGGTTCCAACGCTGAACTGAGAGCTGTTGCTGAAATATATGGCAGTGCCGATGCAAAAGATAAATTCGTACAAGATTTTGTGAAGGCATGGACTAAAGTGATGGAGTTAGACCGTTTTGATCTGCATCGCTAATTGTTAAGAATATCAGTTTTTCAAGAAGCCAGGTCCGACGCGAACCTGGCTTCTTGTTATTTTAGATTTATCCAGATAACCCTGAAATTAACCTTTTGCTCCGGCGCTAAGATTGGCTCAGATTTTTTATGATGTACCTGACCAATATTTATCGCTATGGTCTACGACATGGACCAATTTATTTAATGAGAATAGCAGCCAAAAAAGAACCAATTTTTGCCTCTAATATCATTTTAATCTCACTTTAACCAAATTTTAATTTAATATATGAAGAATTATGGAATTTTCTTTGGGTGTTTCCTATTTTGTGAAATAAAATTCAAGATTTGTGCTACTTTTTCTTCTTTGATCGGTAGTAACTTTGTAATGGTTTCAAAGGAATCTTTGATACATTGTTAGGTTAAAGCTATGTGGAAGCACTTTATTTTTCTGTTTGCAGCACTGTTGTTATCATTTAAGAATTTAAATGCAAACAGTCTTGTACTGAAAAGTGAAAGTGTCGAATCCCAGTTTTTATCTGCAAAACATCCTTCCAACAATGCGGACCATACACACATCGTCCATTTTCATAAAGATCATAGTCAATTTTGTTCGCTTTACCCATCGCTTCAATCCATTGTTGCGGAATTGGACGCCGAAGTGGCACAAGATTGGTTGATGGAGCGTTGGTTGGTTACGGTTGATTTGCTATGGCATGAACTACTGCCATCCCCACAACAGAAAGATTATCGGTATGAACATACCCTTGATCTAGAGCATATACCCATCGCTCGATTTTTGCTGTTTGAGCAAATCAAAATTCCATGCTAAAGCGTACGCTTTTCTTTACATCATACAGGCAAAGAGAACTGTCATTTCTTTTCTAAATTTATTTATTTCTTAAAATATACCAATGCACGAGCTAAGTATAGTAAAGGATATTTTTGATACGTTGACCTCGCATTATGAGGCTAGGGTAGATGATATTCAAAAAATTCAGGTCACAGCAGGATTGTTATCCAACGTCCAGCCTGTATTGATCCAAAATGCATTTGATGCTTTTATTGCTGAAAATACGCAATACCAAGATATGGAAATGGAAGTCGTTGTAAACGATATCATTGCATATTGTGAACATTGTCAGAAAAATTTTCCGGTTCATTTTCATCGATTTGTCTGTGATTGCGGACAGGCTTCTAGTACAATTGCTCAAGGGAATGAACTCTATATATCAAAAGTAATTTTTAAACAAGACTAATATCGTTTATCATGTCAGACAATACTTCAAATCCTAAAAGTTTAGGTAACCGTGTAGGTTCGGTTCAATGTGAAAATACAACGCTACATTTATTAAAAGCAAATGATTTTGTCGCAAAAGCCATCCGCGATAGACTGAAAGACGTTTGTGTGATCAATGTATGTTCTTCTCCGGGTTCGGGTAAAACTACCTTGATGCAAGAAACGGGAAAACGTTTGGCCAAAGATCTGAATATTGCTGTTTTGGTGGGTGATCCGGAAACCGAACGTGATGCGGTTCGTATGCGTGAGGTAGGCATTAATGCATTGCAGATTGTCACTGGTGGAATGTGTCATATTGAGGCACAAATGATCTTACAAGCCCTGGATCATATCGATATCGAAGGAATAGACCTGTTGTTTATTGAGAACGTTGGGAATTTATTGTGTCCATCAGCGTTTGATTTGGGTGAAGATTACCGCGTGACCTTATTGGCGACCACAGAAGGGGACGATAAACCGAAAAAATACCCACGTATGTTTTTAACAAGCGAATTGATGTTGGTTTCCAAAGCTGATTTATTGCCATATGTACCTTTCTCGGTAGATGCGGTAACGAAAGATGCGCGCGAGGTGAACCCCAATTTGGAAGTTATTACAATCAGTACATTAAATGGTGACGGTCTTGATACCTGGTGTGATTGGTTGAAAGAAAGAGTTCAGGCGAAAAAAGATCAATATAAGGCGCTTGAAGTAAAATAACGGCCAATTGATAAAAAGAGTGGTATAGCAATGATCCGCGCTTCATTGTTATACTGTATATGTTGACATGTTATTTGTGTTTAGAGGAAATAGATTTGACGGAGAAGGAAACTGTGTCAGTGCCGTTAACGAAATGAAGAAGATAGGTTTACAATATGAATGAGCTACCTGTACCAATAGATAAAATTGTAGCAAAGCATGAGTTTGCTCTTAGTGAAGTCGATCAAGTGTATCTTGAATGGTATGAAGTCCACAAAAGGCGCCTAACACGCAATACAACGGGCGGAAAGACAATCTTTATGCAATTGGAGCAAGGTGCGGAATGGCGTCATGGCGATGCTTTATTTCATCAGGAAACGCTACAGGCGATCCTGGTTGTCAAGCCTACGTTGACCATAAGATTCAATCCAATAGATTTGGTGCAGCTTGCAGATTTTGGTTATTTTATTGGAAACAGACATCTGCCCATATTCAACGTAACAGATGCCCAATCACTTCGTCTTCCTTACGATGGGCGGCTCTATGAGCAGGTCCTGGCAAAGTATGGAACCTCGATTCAATTGGAGGAAGCCTTACTGTTATCCGAGAATTTGATTCGACTGCAGGCGAGAAATAAAAAGAAAGCAGATTTAAGCGGAACAGATGAACATGTTGATCCGCGTAAGCAAGTCCTAAAAAATAAGTAGATGAAAGTGAATCGTATTATATCTGTATTGCTTTTGGCATGTTTGTGTTTGGTGAGCGCCTGCCAAAATCGGCAAGCAGGTGCGGTCAGCAATCAAGTGAAAGCTGTCGACAGCCGTGGAAAAGAAGTGGTATTAGCGCATACGGCACAACGTGTGGTTGTATTATTTCCGTCCCTTGTTGATGAAGTCTACATGTTGGGTGCTGAAAATAGCCTTGTTGGTATTCCTGAACAGGTTTATCAGGTCGAAGATACCTATAAGTTTTTATCCAAATTGGATGATAGGATCGCACAAAAAACACTGGCGACACCTACTTTCACAGGCCAGGCAAATAATGTGGAAAGCATAGTGAGCTTAAACCCTGACCTTGTTTTGACATTCAATACCGATCAGGATAATATTTCCCAACTAGAAGATCTTGGAATTCCAGTGTTCACTTTTTCTTCGCAGGATGAAAAAAGTATTTTTAATGAACTGACAGGGATGGGAGCATTACTCGGAAAGAAAGCGCGAGCGGAAGAAATTGTTCAGTTTGTTTCGGCGGAGATCAAAAAAATGACTGCTCCCAAGGATCAAATACAGAAGAAGGTTTATTACGCTTGGTCTAAAGGTCGGGTACTTTCGACATCCGGTCGTGGTAGTTTGATTGATATGGCGATCCGCCTTTCGGGCGCAGCTAACGCCTGTCCGTTGGAAATGGAAGCCCCAAATGTCGGCGCAGAGACAATTTATAAATGGAATCCGGACCTCATTATTCTTTGGAATTCTACATTGGCAGACGTCTATAACTTAAAGGAACTCGCGGCCTTACCTGCAGTGCGAAATAAACAGGTATTTGTGATGTCACCGTCGTTTCCATTCGACCCACATACCGTCAAATTTATGCTTTTTGCCAAACAGATAAGGCATTGGTGTTTTTCGGATTATACGAAACAGCAACTTGACCAGGATATGGCTATCGCTTTTGAAAAACTTTACGGTAAAGCAGGACTACTTCAATGATGCATCAATTAAAAAAGCTGTTATTGCTCGTTGTTCTGCCATTGTTGGTTTTATTGTTTTCCCTATTGGTGGGCTCAAGCCAGAACATTGGTTTTGTTGAGCTCTGCCAACGCATTGGATCGGAAGTGGGGGGATATTTAGGTCACCCTACTGCGGTATTGAAGGATAATATGGATACGATATTGTGGCAGGTACGTTTACCACGGATTCTGCTGACCTTTATGGTCGGAGCTGCTCTAGCGTCTTCTGGCGGAATCTTGCAGGCCATTTTTAGGAATCCAATCGTTGATCCCTTTACATTGGGTATTTCTTCGGGATCTGCTTTTGGGGCTGCATTGGCTATGTTGTTTCCGCTATTGCCGGTCAATATATCCGCATTTTTGTTTGGTGTATGTGCTGTGGGGTTGACTTATTTTGTTTCAAATGCTGGTTTGAAAACCTCGATTATTGGGATGGTATTGGCAGGAATGGTTATTTCCGGAGTATTTACAGCCATGTTAACCTTGTTGCAATACATCAGTGATCCCTATAAATTACAAGCTATTGTACAATGGACAATGGGGAATCTGCATACGGCCTCCTGGTCGAAAGTACAGCATGCTTTTCTGCCGATAACAATAGGATTGGCTATCCTGATCCTGTTTCGTTGGAAGCTGAATCTTTTAGCCTTGGGCGATCAAGAAGCAATTGCTGTTGGCGTCAATCCGAAAATATTGAAGCTGGGATTTATTGCTGTAGCTACACTAATTACAGCATCAGCCGTTGCAGCTGTAGGGGTAATAAGTCTATTTGGATTAATTGTTCCACACATCAGCCGGATGATCTTTGGCCCCAATAACAATATTGTTGTGTGGGCAAATATCAGTATTGGTGGTACTTTTCTTCTACTGATCGATGATTTTTCTAGGGCGGTCATGCCATTTGAAATTCCGATCGGTGTATTTACAATGATTATTGGCGCTCCCTTGTTTATTTACCTGATGCGTCGTAATGAAATCAACTGGAATTCATGAGTAATTCGATTCATATCAACAACCTTTCTTTTGCCTACGGTAAGGATATCATTTTAAATGATGTAACCATGTCATTCCCAAAAGGAAAGCTTTCTGTTATTCTCGGTCGGAATGGAAGTGGTAAATCTACGCTGTTCAATATTATTGCAGGGCTGGAAAAAAAATATGATGGATCGGTTCTTATTAATGAAACGGAGCGTCGCGATTGGAAGGTTGGTCGGGCTAATTCATTGAAATTGGGTTTTCTGAACCAGTTCCATCAGACCACATTTCCTTTTAGCGTTGTTGATGTTATTCTGACGGGACGGGCTTCATTTTCTCGTTTTTCACCAAGTAAAGAAGACTTCGAGGCAGTAGAACAGATCTTGGATAAATTTAACCTCACACACTTAAAGGACAAACCCTATACGTCGTTGTCTGGAGGGGAGCGACAATTGGTGTTACTATGTCGGGTATTGGTACAGCAACCTGATTTATTATTGCTTGATGAGCCTACGAATCATTTGGATCTGAAATATCAGATTGCGGTTCTGCAGACCGCCAAAGAGCTGGTCAAGGAGGGGACAACCGTGTTATGTGTAATGCACGACCCTAACATGGCGTTTCTTTTTGGTGATCAGTTTTATCTGATGAAAGACAATAGGCTCGTGGACCTCCATGGTCTGGATCGGGAACAAGTAAGAAATTTATTGGAACAGACCTATCAACTTCCTTTGATTAGTTTGGAAAATCAAAAGAAATGGATGTTTGTTCCGATGCTGAGTGGTGCTGCGGCATTTGAACCCATTGAGGGGGCAGAACATAGTCCAGCAACCGTCACTGAGCTGAATACACCCTGATGAAGTGTGGAGTAAGCGCCTTTGTAAAAACATCATGGTTTGTAGGTGAAATGCCCAGTTTACGGGGCGATTATTTTAAAATAGCGATAACACTATGAATATATTTAAAGACAGTGGTCATATATTGATTGAAAATAAACGGATGAGTAAGGGATCTCTTCCCGCTCAACCTCAGTTGAAAAATATAACCATATCTCGTGTTGAAGAGGAGGATATTGATGTCGTATTACCTTATGTCATTGAATTTCGGAAACAGTTGTTTCCGATGTTGGATTCCAATAAGCTTCCTAAGGATCTACTCGCATTTTCAGCAGTGTATCTTGAGGCTGAAGCTGCTGCATTCTTGCAGGCAAAAGATCATCGGGGTAATTTGATCGGCGTGGTTGGTATGTCGGCTTATGACTACCGTTTTCCGCATTTGGATATAGACAGAAGGAAAACGGTGGAAGTTGCCCGGCTTTTTGTGGATCCGAGTTACCGTAGGTCAGGTTTAGGAACAGCCTTGTTCAAAAGTTTGGTCGCTGTAGCTAAGGAGAAAAGTATAGAAAGGCTTTATTTACATACGCACCCATTCTTGACAGGAGCCTATGAGTTTTGGGGAAAACAAGGCTTTCAATTAAAGGACTATTGTAATGAATCGAATTTTCCAACGATACACATGGAATTATTCGTTGATCGTATTGCTTAAACCCAATTTGGGTAATCCAAAAAAAAGAAAAATTATTCTAATGAACAACATGATGAAAGCGCTAGCTTTCGCTTTATTGACAAGCGCTTCCGTACCGGGAGCCGTATATGCACAACAAGGTGTAGCATTATTTGGAAAAATTCAGGATGAAAACGGTGATCCCATCGCTGGGGTTACACTGACCTTAGTCGATGGACAACAACAGACAAGTTCTAATGCTCAGGGCGAATTTAGTTTTACCGGAATAATTTCCTTTCCTATACAGTTACGTGCAGATGCAATTGGGTATAAGCCTGTATTGCTGGATTTGAACGCCGCTAGCTGGAATGCAAAAAAAGGAGTTCGATTACTGATGGTGGCCGGTGATAATACCTTGGATGAGGTATTGGTAACAGGTAGACGCAACAATTCTTATCTGACAAACGACATGGAGTTGGGCGGAAAATTTGCTGGAAAATTAAAAGATCTTCCACAATCTGTTGCTGTTTTAAGTAAGGAATTTATAGAGGATAAGCAGGCATTCACCACAGGGGCATTGGTTCAGGATTTGGCTGGTGTGACCGAAGCATCTTCCTATGATGATGTTGTCATTCGTGGCTTTAAAAGCGGTTATGAAACGGGTGTACGGCTTGTCAATGGCTTACGCTCGGGGTATGGTTATGGTAACAGTTATTATAATTCTCCCTTAACAATCAATCTTGAAAATATCGAGGTTTTGAAAGGGCCAGGAGCATCTTTGTTTGGAGATATCGTACCGGGTGGTACAATTAATATGACGACCAAGAAGCCTTTGGAAGATTTTAGAGGGCATGTGAATTTTTCAGGTGGTAGTTTTGAAACGATGCGAACAACTGTGGATCTCGGTGGACCTCTGGACAGTGCCAAACGTATTTTATATCGTTTTAATGCGGGTTACGAAGATACAAAGACTTTCCGCGATGTAAATCGCCAGAAACGAATCATGGTGGCTCCTTCGTTCACCTTTAAACCAGCTGAGGGCACGGTGGTGGATATTGATATGGTGTATAATCAGTTCAACGGTTATCTTGATCGGGGAATGGGTATTAAGGAAAATAACTTTTATGCTTTGCCAAGATCATTTACGTTGAGCCAGCCTTCCGATTTTTATAATTCCAAGACTTTTTCGTTAAGCGGCCGCTTGTCTCAGCGTCTGGCAGAACATGTTAGTTTGAATCTGAGCTACATGAAATCCATCTATCAGGAGGATGTCAACGAACATCGGACAATGAACACCTTTGCTGATGCGCCACATAATACCATTATGAATATGCGTTTTTTTGATCGTCATGGACGTGACTATACAGATAATGTTGTGGGTTATGTTAAGTGGGATCTTTTGGGCGATAGAGTCGATCATCATTTTGTTGCAGGAGTTGATTTTGCACAATATCGGGGCGACAAAGAAAATCAATTGCGGGAGGCGCGGCAGCAAACTGTAGATGGCAAAGTCGTCCCGTTGACTTTTGATTTGAACAATCCCACTTATACCACGCATGATCTAACGAATTATGTGTGGCGCACGGGAGTCGCTTATCCTTTTTTGAGCCCTTATAAAACAACGGGTAAATATATTCAGGATCAAATCAGCATTGACGAGCGATTGAAACTTATTGTAGGTCTTCGTCATGAGCACTATTCTTCTGAAACACTTGACGGACAAAATCGCTTTCATGCAACGCAAAATGCCTTATTACCTCGTTTTGGTGTAACCTATGGAATAAATAAGCAAATTAACTATTTTGCAAGTTATTCACAGGGCTTTGTGCCTGTGGGCGCCAATTTTATTCAGAACTATAAAGATTATGGTGCCGATAAACCCTTTGATGCCGAGCGGAGTTTCCAGGTGGAAACGGGGATGAAGGCTGGTTTTTTTAAAGAGCAATTGCAAGTTGATCTATCCTTATTCCGAATTGAACGACGGAATATGCTCATTGCCACAGGGGCTATCAACGATTCAGGGCTGCCGGAGTATAGACAATCTGGCAAAGCGCTATCGCAGGGTGTCGAACTCGATGTGCGTGGGCAGTTGACACGTGAGTTCCAGATTATGGCCAATTATACCTATAATGATACGGAGGTAAAATCATCTTCTGTTCCTTCTGAAATCGGGCAGTCCCTACCGGGAGCACCTAAAAATATGGCGAGTGCCTGGTTGAAATATGTGTTTTCAGCTAGTACATTAAAAGGTTTGGGTTTTGGTGCCGGTGTTTATTATGTAGATCGTAAAAGGATGGATAACAGTATCGGAAAGGATAGCGAAGGAAATGCACTCTGGGGGCAATGGCCTTCGTATACCACTGTAAATGCTGCTGCCTATTACCACATTGGTGCGATGAAAATGGCCTTAAATCTGAACAATGTATTCGATAAATATTACTTTTTAGGTGGTTTTGACTACACGAGAGCCTTTGCTGGTGCACCGCGAAATGTCATGGTATCAGTGGGTTACTCTTTTTAATGCTGGAATAGTAATCTAAAACCGCCAAAGCGGGCTTTTTCAACAAATTTGGACTATTTAATTCAAGATTTGTGCTAGTCAAGTAGCCCGCTTTGGTTGTAAATTTGAACAACAAATAATAGTATTGTGAACGCAAGAATGAGGTATAGTTTAATCTTTTTAGTTTTTCTTTTGAGCACCCTGCTCATGAAAGGAATAGCTATGCCATCACATTCTACTGTTCAGCATTTACCCCTCGTCCGCCTAAGTCTGTCTGTATTTCCTTCTCATGTAGATAAAGCTTTAGGACAGTCAGAACGGGAAAATCTGTTAGCCGCGGTTAAAGATCATGATGTCTATGATATCACCGAACAGATGGACCTCAAAGATGAATGGAGCAAGCTGCTCTATTGGGGCGTGCTTTCAATTTGTCTTTTTGTATTCTGTTATCCTGTACGTCTCAAAATTCAGAATAACAGAAGGCCTTATATGGATCGATTGATCCTTCCGCCAAAATATATTCTTTTCCAAAGTTTAAAGATCCCATTTCTGGGGTAAAAATTTCCATTTCTTACAAGGGTTGAGAAAAGACAGACCTTGCGCTATGTAGGGGTGTAATCTGTCCTATTCATCACGATTTTGAACGATTTTTTTAAGTCGTATGACCTTGTCGTGACCTGTACCCACCGTGACTTGTTTTTAATTCGAATAACAACAATTTAAATAATATTTATATGCATTTATTACCTAGAGAGACAGAGAAGCTATTGCTTCATCTTGCCGGCGAACTAGCGAAAAAACGTAAAGCTAGAGGACTTAAATTAAACTATCCGGAGTCTATTGCATTGATCAGTAGTGAACTTTTAGAAGCTGCTCGTGACGGGCGTACTGTTGCCGATTTGATGCAGTTTGGTGCAACATTGTTGACACGTGAAGATGTTATGGAAGGTGTGCCCGAAATGATTCATGATGTACAGATAGAAGCAACATTTCCAGATGGTACAAAACTGGTTACTGTTCATAACCCGATTCGCTAATTGTTAAAAATATAATCTATGATCCCAGGAGAATTTTTTATTGCAGATGGCTATGTGATCTGCAATGAAGGTAGAGAAGTTACAACCATCACTGTGACAAATACAGGTGATAGGCCCATTCAGGTAGGTTCACATTTCCACTTCTTTGAAGTGAACAAAATGATGGAGTTTGATCGCGAGAAAGCTTTTGGTAAGCGCTTAAATATTATCGCAAGTACTGCAGTACGTTTTGAACCAGGCGAATCAAAAGATGTCGAATTGGTTCCGTATGCAGGTGCAAGAAGGATCTATGGCCACAATGATTTGGCAAATGGAGATACCGAAACCGAAGTTGCGAAAGCAAATGCAATGAAAAAAGTAAAAGAACAAGGCTTTAAAAACAAAGTGTCATGAGTTTAAAAGTTAGCAAATTAAATTATAGCGCCATCTTTGGCCCTACAAGTGGAGATAAAATCCGTTTAGGAGATACAGATATCATTATTGAAGTCGAAAAAGACTACGCTTACTATGGCGATGAAGCCAAATTTGGTGGTGGTAAGACCGTGCGTGACGGGATGTGCCAATCTTCCGTTCATACACGTGATGAAGGTACACTGGATATGGTGATCACTGATGCTATTGTTATTGACCACTGGGGTATCGTGAAAGGTGATATTGGTATTAAGGATGGTAAAATTGTTGGTGTTGGTCGTGCTGGAAATCCGGATACCATGGATAATATTACACCAAATATGATTATCGGTGCTTCTACGGAGGTGCATGGTGGATCAGGATACATCTTAACTCCAGGTGGTATTGATACCCATATCCACTATATCAGTCCAACACAAGTTGAAACGGCCTTATATAGTGGTGTTACAACAATGATCGGGGGCGGTACAGGTCCAGCGGATGGAACAAATGCAACTACAGTAACACCGGGTAAATGGAATTTACGCCGCATGTTACAAGCTGTTGAAGATCTTCCAATGAACTTTGGTTTTTTTGGTAAAGGAAACGTCGGTACTGAACAACCTATTGTTGAACAAATTGAAGCCGGCGCCTTAGGTGTTAAAATCCACGAAGATTGGGGTGCTACACCAGCAACAATCGACAGAGCGTTGACTGTTGCTGATCAATATGATGTGCAGGTGGCTATCCATACCGATACGCTGAATGAAGCGGGTTTCTTGGAAGACACGATCCAGGCAATCAACGGACGCGTGATCCATACATTCCATACGGAAGGTGCTGGCGGTGGGCACGCTCCGGATATCATCAAATCTGCGATGTATCCAAATGTATTGCCAGCATCGACAAATCCAACACGTCCATTTACAAAAAATACAATTGACGAGCACTTGGATATGCTGATGGTTTGTCACCACTTGAGCAAAGAAATTCCGGAAGACGTGGCTTTTGCCGATTCTCGTATCCGTCCAGAAACGATTGCAGCTGAGGATGTACTACAAGATCGCGGTGTATTCAGTATCATGAGTTCCGATTCGCAGGCAATGGGACGTGTAGGTGAAGTCATCATACGTACTTGGCAGACTGCAGACAAGATGAAGAAACAAGTAGGTCCATTGCCTGAAGATGAAGGTAAGGACAACGACAATTTCCGTGCACGTCGCTATGTCGCGAAATACACGATCAATCCAGCAATTGCCCACGGTATTTCGAAGTACGTTGGTTCTATCGAGCCTGGTAAAATTGCCGATATGGTGATCTGGCGTCCAGCTTTATTTGGCGCAAAACCAGAAATGATTATTAAAGGCGGGATGATTATCGCTTCAAAAATGGGGGATGCGAATGCTTCTATTCCTACACCACAACCAATCATCTTAAGAACCATGTTTGGCGGTTTAGGTAAAGCCGTTCACCAAACTTGTTTTGACTTTGTCTCTAAAATTTCATTGGAAAAGGGAATTAAAGAAGAGTATAAACTGGAAAGAACCTTACTTGCCGTAGAAAATTGTCGGAATATCTCCAAAAAAGATATGATCCACAATGATGCCACACCTGAAATTATCGTCAATCCAGAGAATTATGAGGTAAGTCTTGACGGCGAGATCTTGCGGTCAAAACCTGTTGATACAGTTTCGTTGGGACAACGATACTTCTTGTTTTAACCCTATAACTACTTTTTATGGCGTGATCCGATGTCACGCCATAAGCTATGAAAAACAATAGGTTGATGAATCATCATGGGCTTATCAAAAGCGCATAAAAGAGAGGGAATACTGATTGCTCATGATGCTTCATTAAGCTAAAATACGATTTACGCTAATGAAAAATTTGAAGACATTTTTAGGCTGTTGTATAGCAATGGCGTGCTTAACCATACAATCAGCCTATGCGCAAAAGGGAGGTATCATGGTTTATGGGGCACTGAATTACCACGAAACAACAGCTGGGCATCAATTTAGTGCCGCTCCGGTGGGTGCTGCTTATTTTTTCACTGACAACATGAATGCGGGGCTAAACTATGGATTCAATTCTGTTAAGGATAAAGCACTGGATTTTACGGATCATTCGCATGAAATAGGACCTTTCTATAGCAATACTTGGCCCCTGAGTGAGCATTTTATGTTAATTGGCCAGGTTGATGTGCATTATTTGTGGGGCGATCAACATGTCGCTACCGGTGGTACTATGGTAGATGGTAAATACGATGGCTATCTATTCAGAGTGTACCCGCTTGTGGGTATCGCCTTGGGAAAAGGCTGGGCATTAAAAGCTAAAGTAGCAGAATTGTCTTATAAAAAGAGAAATAGTAAAGATGCTGCAATTCCCAATGATCACGAACTCATTACGGGAATCAATGGATCTACAGTAGGTTTAGGCTTGTCTAAAAATCTATTTATTAAAAATTAAAAAATGATAATCACGGAAATCACAAGTAATATTCAGGGGGAGCAGATCACTAAGCGTCTCGATTTGCTTGCTATTGAATGGTATGAGTCGACCAAACGTATTCAACGTTTACGTACAGCGGAGGGAATGGATATTGCCGTCAAATTGTTGGGTAATACATCCAGCTTGCAGGATGGTGATGTCTTGTACGAAGACGAAGAGAAAATTGTTGTGGTAACGATCAAACCTTGTGAAGTCATCCGTGTCATGGCAATTGATTTCCTGCGAACTGCTTTTGTAAGCAGCGAAATTGGAAATAAACATTTGCCTCTATTTGTGGAGGCAAATGAATTGCTTATGCCTTATGAACGGTCAATGTACGAATGGCTAAAGAAACAAGGATTTGACCCGCAGCGTGGCGAGCGCCAACTTTTACGTCAGCTCAATGCAAATGTCGATCCCAAGCATCATCAGAAGATGAAGTCTTCAACGAAGAATATACCGCTCTTGATCAACGACAAGGCCTTTGTGAATTTGCAAGCGGCAACAGCCGGTATCGCTTTAATGCCCAATGATAGAGAAGATTACGCAAGGAGCTGATAAATCCTTGAAGATATATACTTATATAAAAAATAATGTCAATGAAAAATACATTTCTAGGCAAGTTACTCCATCTCGCAGATCCTACATTACCAATTGGAGGGTTTACCCATTCAAATGGACTGGAGACTTATGTGCAACAGGGCTTGGTCTGTGATAAAGTTACGGCGGACAACTATGTGCGTCATAACCTCTGGTATAATCTGAAGTACAATGATGCTGCTTTGATGAAATTGGCCTATGAAGCAACTTCTTCGCAGGACATAGATGCATTGATCGCGTTAGATCAAGAATGTACAGCATTAAAAAGCCCAAGAGAAATTCGCGATGCCAGTAAAAAACTGGGTGTACGTATTTATAAAATATTCAGTCGTTATCAACAGCAGGATTTTATGCTATCCTGGG
Source organism: Sphingobacterium sp. 40-24 (assembly GCF_001899705.1). Classification (NCBI taxonomy): domain Bacteria; kingdom Pseudomonadati; phylum Bacteroidota; class Sphingobacteriia; order Sphingobacteriales; family Sphingobacteriaceae; genus Sphingobacterium; species Sphingobacterium sp. 40-24. Next base: position 116,300 of record NZ_MKWH01000006.1, read on the forward strand.
GTGAATTAATCCAAAAGAAGGAAGTAGATAGCCATTACTGTTTGATGTATGGCATGTTGGCGTCACTTTTAGAAATTCCTTTGGAAGAAGCATTACACGGCTTTTATTATAATGCCGCCATTACGATGGTGACCAACGCTGTAAAACTTGTGCCATTAGGACAGTTGGATGGCCAAGATATACTTTTTGGTTTACATGATGATATACTTGATCTCTGCAAAGAGACCTTAACCGTTGAACGGAATTTAGTGGGCTTATGCAACATTGGATTTGACATCCGTTGCATGCAACACGAACGATTATATTCTAGAGTTTATATTTCTTAAAAAACAATTAAAATGGAAAATAGAAAATATGTTAAAATAGGGGTTGGTGGTCCAGTAGGGTCTGGTAAAACAGCATTATTGGAACGATTGAGCAGACGGTTGATGAATGAAATTGATCTTGCCGTAATTACGAATGATATTTATACCAAGGAAGATGCGGAATATATGGCCAAAAATAGTTTGCTTCCCCGTGAACGAATTATCGGTGTGGAAACTGGCGGTTGCCCCCATACGGCGATACGGGAAGACGCGAGTATGAATCTCGAAGCTGTAGATGAACTAGCTAGCCGTTTCCCGGATTTGGAGTTGATTTTAATTGAAAGTGGTGGTGATAACCTGACTTCTACTTATAGTCCGGATCTTGCCGATATCACCATTTTTGTCATTGATGTTGCCGAAGGTGAAAAAATGCCGCGTAAAGGTGGGCCGGCAATTACAAGATCAGACCTGTTGTTGATTAATAAAAAAGATTTGGCACCCTATGTGGGCGCAAGCCTAGAAGTGATGGAACATGATGCGCGTAAAATGCGTAAAGGTTCTCCATTCCTGTTTTCAAATCTAAAAACCGGCGATGGTTTGGAAGAGATCGTAGGCTGGATTAAAAAATACGCACTCCTTCAAGATATTGAGGAGCCTAATTTACTACGTTAATTATGATTTGTTCTTTAGCTATTAAGATAGCACATCGCGAAGGAAAATCCTTTTTAAAAGATGCATATGCGACACAACCGTTTCGTATCGTTCCTGTTGGGCAATATCAAAAAGACAATGCAGCGTACTTGATGATTATGAGTTCATCGCCTGGTTTGTTGGATGGAGATGACCATCGTATTCAAGTTGATATTGCTCCGGGGTCTAAGTTACAGTTACAAACGCAGGCTTATCAGCGTTTGTTTCATATGAAAGGTCATTCGTCCCAAACGATGGAAGTGAATGTAGGCGAAAATGCTGTTTTTTCTTATGTACCCCATCCCGTCGTACCTCAGCATTCGTCTCATTTTTTGAGCCATAACATTGTACATCTTGCTTCAAATTGTCACTTATTGCTGAGTGAAATCGTGACCTGTGGCCGGAAAATGTCCGGTGAAGAGTTTATGTACAATCACTTTCAAAATCTGACAGAATGTTATGTCAATGGTAGGCTCGTGGTGAAGGATAATGTATTGCTTCAGCCAGATCGTATGCCTATACAAGGTCTGGGTATTTTGGAAGGCTATACGCACCAGGGAACGTTGATCTATCTGAATAGTGCCGGCTTGAATCCAAGCGACTGGATCGAGGCTTTCCATGAACAGTACGGGGAAACCAAAGACGTCGCGTTTGGGATTAGCGAATTGCAGCATGACGGTTTTATGGTTCGTGTTTTAGGTAACGGTGCCGAACAGCTTTATCTTCTTTTTAAAGAAATGCAAAGCGCACTATGGGGCAACATATTTTTGAATAACAACTAATTATATTCCAATGAAAAATAACATCCTAGCTTTTATAAAAGCTTTTTTTAAAGGATTTGGGCAGATTATGTTACAGGGTAACATTTGGACGGGTATCTTATTTATCGGAGCCATTATTTATGATTCGGCACTTATGGGCTTTGCAGGGGTTCTCGCTAACATCGTAGGCGTATTGACGGCCAAGTTGATGAAATTTGATGAGGAACATATCAATGATGGACTTTTCGGATTTAATGCTACGCTTTACGGTATTGCTTTGGTTTTCTATTTCCAGACAAACGTTTGGGTATGGGGAGCCTTAATCGTAGGATCTGCGTTGACCACCATTTTGATGGGGTTTGCATTAAAGAAGAATCTGCCGGTATTTACATTTCCTTTTATCTTAATTACCTGGATCGCATTGTATGTGTTGAGTATTCCAGAACTGGCCTTGCGGACTGTACCCGAGCATTTTGTTGATATTCAGGAAATGGATGACTTCCTAATTGAAGGCCATGCCTTTGGTCAGGTTATTTTTCAGGGTAGTTTAATTGCTGGATTGATCTTTTTCATCGGGGTTTTCCTGAGCAATCCCATGGGCGCACTTTACGGTTTCGCTGCTGTTATCATCAGTGTTTATATATCACACCATGGCCATGAATCTGTAGATATGACCAATAATGGCATTTTTAGCTTCAATGCGGTTTTGGTTGGAATTGCCCTAAGCGGCCCCCGCGTTAGAGATGGTGTATATGTTCTAATCGGAACAATTATCGCAACATATTTCGATCATTTTTTGATTCACAACGGATGGACAACATTGACTTTTCCATTTGTTTTTGCGATGTGGGCTATGCACCCTGTCAAACTTATCGATCAATGGTTGGTGAATAGGTTTTCATCAGCTGAAGGGACTTCCTAGTCCTTTTTTGTGAACTAAAATTTTATGTATGTTTAAATTTCGTTTAATAAAACTATTCCCAATAATGCTCTTATTGGGAATTCATGTAAATACGGTGTACGGACAAGTCAGTCCGCCGGGATTAGGAAAAGCAAGGACCGCATCTTGGTCGGTTTTGGGCTTGCGTAGGAAGTTAGACAGTGCTGGAACGAAGGAAGCATTGACCTATATTGGTTTGGGAACTAAAAGTACACCCGACGATTCAAATCCATTTCACAAGCAGGCTATTTGGGTGTTAAACCATGAGGTCTATCATAAATTTGCTAAAAATCAACAATATAGTTATGCGTTGAGTTATCGTCGCCAAAACGTTTACGATGAGGCTGCCCCATATCATAACGAAGGTGTTGAGCAAGAGTTTAGGTTGTATGGACGATATGCGTATACATTGACCCTTAATGATCGTTTGAAATGGAAAAATACATTAAGGCAAGAGTTCCGAAAGTTCTTTACAGCCGATTTTCAAAAGACAGAAGAGAATTTTCAATTTAGGACCCGCTTGAAGTCGCAGCTAAATTTCAAAATTTCGGCTAAAAATAAGCAGGAATTGGCGTTGAGCGCTGAAGGACTTTTTGCAATCAGCAAGCTCTACGAACCTGTTAGTACTTGGTCTAGCTTTGGCTATAAAGAGACCCGTTTGGGTTTTTATTACATGACAGATATTCCAAAGACACCTTTGCGATTGGATCTGGGTTATATGAATGACTTAATTAAAGGCTATGACAAAGTAGATTTTGGGGTTCATTATTTAGCCGTAGATTTAATCTGGAATTTACCTTACCGTAAAAAGCATTAGCCCGCCATAAACTTATGTTTCCGATAGTCACTGGGTGAATACCCAGTGATTTTTTTGAATAGCCTGGTGAAATAGGAGGGCGATTGAAATTTCAATTCAAAGGCTATACCGGCAATATCTCTCGTAGCATCCTGCAGCAGAATCTGACTATGTAAGATACTTATTTCACTAATCCATTGCTTCGGAGGTTTATTTGTCGCTTCCTTTACACATTTATTGAGGTAGTTTTCTGAAATATGCAATAAATTGGCATAGAATAACACGTTTTTATGATCGATATGAAATTTTTGTACATATTCGCGGAAACGGAAAGCAATATCGAGCTGTCGGCTCATCGGCGCCTTAGTCTCTATATCCGATTTTATCACCTTCAATAGGATACACTGCATCATGGATATGCAGACTTCCATTACGCGGCCCTCGGTAAAAAGTTCCTCTTCCAATAACATCAACATTTGCTGGATCCAATGTGCTACATGTGGTTTAAGTGTGGTAAAAGGATGGGAATTGAAAAATTTAATATCGTTTATGCCAAGCTCAATATCAGTTACAATTTCATTTTCATAAACCACGAAAAAACCTTCTACATCATCAGAGATTGCCAGCGTAGCCGTAATATTACCTTGTTTGATGTTAATGACTTGATTTTCGGTTAAGGTATAGGATGCGCTTTCGAGATGTTGGGTCAGGGACCCCTTCGTTACAAAAATGAGAAAATTAAACGTCGTACGATAGGGGATGACAGGCATCAGGATACTGCGGAGGTAATTCTCGATTCGATAGACTTGAATTTTATTCTCATTGAATAAATTGTGCTCAGAAACATCCGGTAAAAATAACTTTTTGTACTCGTAATTGTTGATGATCTTAATCGAATTTTTCATAGTTTTAAAGACAACCTACTTACCAATGAAATCAAAAAAAAGGAATAGTTGTATGTATGACAAATATACTTAAAAGTTTGCGGAAATTAGGTTAGCATCCGATGCTTTCCAATCAAGTAATTATTGTGTTAACTAAGTGAAAAAGCTTATTTAAGACAAATTGTCCTGATTCCCTTTTATAAACTCCGACGTGAAATGTTGTTGCTGTTTTTCATGGCTGAATTTCTCCCTATTATAGTACGCTGAACCACCTTTGGGTATCGATAAGGAGGTCCATTTATCATCCAAACATATTTTCCCAATATAGAGCATCTGACCGATGTGGTAGGGATAATGTGCTAGCTGCCGCAAGATCGCTTCCATGACGGTATGTCCTTGATTACGGATATAAATGATTTTAGCGAGATCTTCTTCTTCGAGGGATTCAATTGCTTGGAACAGACAGGACCATCCAGCATTCCAATAGGTAATAAGCTCATCGCGATCTACCCAACTGTTCTCAAACTCCTGGTCACGGTTTCTATTTTGTTTTTCGCCATCTGTGGTGAGAAAATCGGTCCATCGGGAAAGCATATTTCCACCTAAATGTTTAACAATTAATGCAATGCTATTGCTCGAATCATTGGGTTGCCAAAAGAGTTGTTCAGTGCTTAACTGTGCCAATGTTTTATCACCCAAAGATTTATAATATTGAAATTGCTTGATACAAGTCGCTAAAAAATTGTCCATTGCGTCGAAAGTTTGGCATTTATATGAATATTAATATACAAAAATGTCCTGAAACCGGGACCTAAAATAATTTTTTTAGCTGAAATCTGGTTTTGCTATCGATGTCATTAATTTCCTGATAAAGTTTTTTGAGGTGATAAATGTGTGAATTTATAAGGAGAAGGAGAAGGAGAAGGAGAAGGAGAAGGAGAAGGAGAAGGAGAAGGAGAAGTGTGAGCAAAAATGCTAATAAAAGCAAAGGTGATACTGGGGTATGTATCACCTTTAAGCTAACTAAACATTAAACATAAATAAACAGTCTTTTTTAAAGACCACACTAAAAATTACAATACTACTCTGCCACTTGTTGATTTGTCAACTTGGACATTTTTTGGTTGATTTTTTAACGCAATTCTTGCCGATGTAGAAACATTTCCCTGTAAGTTTTCTTTCACGCTGAGCGTAACATTTGCAGACGAATTGGCTTGTACTTGGGCATTTGTTGTCGAGAAACGGCTCATGTCAACCGATGCGGATGAATTGGTGTTCAAATTTAAATTTGAAGCGCTACCCGCAATTTCCTGCTTAGACGAACTGCTTGCCGATACTTGCAAATTTTTACTGCTGACATCTGTCGTTAACTTGCTAGAAGAGCTCGTTGAAAGGTTGATATCATCAGCAATTAATTTTTTAAGCGATATTTTTGCGGAGGAGGATACGTCTACAGAAATTTTGTTTGCCTTAATCGTTTCATCGGTATAGATCGAACTGCTGGATGATGCCGAAAAGCGTGTCGGTATCTTGCTTGAGTAAACAGTTACGCGATTGTTTCTCGCATTTCTGATTGAACTGTTTCTTTTATACTGTACATACAGTGTACCGTTTTTTACAGTCGTTTCGATAAGGGATAAATGTTCGGGATTATCTGCTTCAACAATAACCTCGTTGCGATTAGAGTGAATATAATCTACACGTAATGAAGTTGCCGATGAAATGCCATCTGGAGCAGTGATCTTACGTGTTTCGCGTTCTTGTGCCTGAGCTACATATAAAAATGAAATAAAGGCAATGGTTAAGATTCTTTTCATTATTTTTCTGTTATTAGTTTAAATTTATTTTTACTGAAAGTTTCATTTTAATTTCCCTTTTTATCGTTTCTTATGCACTTATGCATACGCTCTATCGTTAACTGCCACCTATAGTATAATAGTAATGCCAAAACTTTAAATCCGTTTAAAATACTGATTAAACACTAGTTTTGTTCCTGAGTGCTATTTTCGTTCATGCTCATTTTTGAACATCAACTGTTCGGTATCGGACAATAGTTTGTTTACCAGACTCTTCGTTTGTAGGCCGCTAACCAGAATTGATACTCTAATTGGGAAGCTGTTATAAATACTTGTCGCATCTTCTCCCGTTTTGTTGCAGTAGTTTCTGCTGCAATTTTGTCAACGTAGTTTTTCGCCTTGATAACGCCCTGTGCAAAATCCTCACCGCTATAAGTTGCTATCCATTTGGAATAGGGATTTCCCTGTGTATTTGCTGTCGATACAATGTGATCTCCGACCTCTTTATATATCCAAAAACAGGGGAGTGTTGCCGCCATAGCAACCTCAATACTCTCGAAAGCGGCTACGCTTTTAAGAAAATGAACATAATGATGGCAGGTTGGTTCGATTTTGTTGCTCTTGTCGGCAGGACTTAAACCAAATTCCCGAAAGTAATTTTCGTGTAATGCCCGTTCAACAAGTAGCGCATTGCGACCAAATTCGAAATAGTCCAATGCTTGTTGGTTATCCGTACTTTTTGCACCTATAAAGGCGAGCACACGGCCAAATTCTTCTAAATAGAAAGCATCCTGCTGCATGTAAAATTGAAATTTATCCAGGGGAAGACTACCATCACTAAGCTGAACAATAAACGGCATAGTGAGTATATCTGAATAAATTGATGTTATTGAATCCCAGGCATGATCAGTCCAGTTCATATTGAATAAGTTTAATCGGATTGTGGAAGTGATTTAATGGCCCATTTCCTTTGCCAATGATGAGGTCTTTGCTACCAGCTATTGCTGCGTGTATATAGGCCAATGCGAATTCAACCGCGCTATCGAGACCAACGCCTTGTGCCAAATGGCTCGCAATTGCTGAAGAAAGCGAACAACCGGAACCATGTGTATTTTTGCTGTTAATTTTTTGAGATTTGAATTCAATTGGTGGATTCTTGTGCTGGAACAATAGGGATGTTAATTCTTGACTTTGGAGATGCCCGCCTTTAATCAAAACGGATTGACAACCTTTCGCCAGTAGGCTATTTCCCGCTTTTTTCATCCTCTCGACATCGTCAATAACTTGGTCTACTAAAACACTTACCTCGTCTAAATTTGGTGTAATCAGCGTTGCCAAAGGAAAAAGAAGTTCAATGCAGGCCTGAATTGTATCATCGTGAATGAGCTTGTGCCCGCTGGTCGAGACCATGACTGGATCAAATACGATAGGCCCTTTATATTCTTTTAAATAGCTGCTAATAAGCTCCACAAGTTCAATATGGTGTACCATGCCTATTTTAATTGCATCGGGATAGATGTCGTCAAAAATAGCATCTAATTGGTCCTGGACGGCTGCTGTAGGAATGTCATAAATACGTCTTACACCTTGTGTGTTCTGAACGGGTAAGGCAGTTAACACATTCATGGCATAACAACCTAATGCAGATATGGTTTTGGTATCTGCTTGTATACCTGCACCACCGCTACCATCGAACCCCGCAATGCTGAGTACGCTAGGGACGCGGTATTTTTTATCTTTTGTCATTTTAATAGTTCTTTTAGTTGTGCACTGGCAGCTCTGGGATCTTGACTTTGGCATATGGCCGAAACGACTGCAATGGAGTCTGCACCGGCATTCCAGGTCTCTTCTGCTGTTTGTAAATTCATCCTTCCGATAGCGATCAATGGTTTTTCCGTCCTACTCCGAAGTTGTTTTAAACCTGCAATTCCCCATTCAGTAATCGTGTCCATTTTTGTTCTCGTAGAAAAAATGGGACTTACACCAAGGTGGTCGACGGCGTACATTTGTGGACTTTCCAGTTGTTGCATATCTTCTATGGACCAGCCTATGTTTAATTTATCGCCATATTTTTCGCGAATAGGGAGCGGCTGCAAATCATTTTGACCCACATGTACTCCCCATGCCTCGATTTGGGCAGCGATTGCTACGGCATCATTGATCACGAGCGGAATACCATAACGATCGGTCAGTTTTTTCAAACGCATGGCTTTATCCAAAAATGTAGCGGGATCGTCAGCTTTTTCGCGTAATTGAATAAGATCGACTCCACCAATGATGGCTTCTTCGGCGACATTGAGCCAATGTTGAGGATAACAGTCCCGCTCAGAAATTACCAAATATAAAGGGTAGGGAAAAAGCGGATTAATGCGCATAACATTTGATCTTGAGCTTTGATTTTAGACGTTCTGCATTGAGCTTATAGAGTTCATCATAGAGATTCAATTGCAAGGTACCCGGGCCAGCTGCTGTTTGGGCTGCGAGTTCTCCCGCCAAGCTCAAAATGGAAACGCCGGCAACAGCTGCTTCAACATATTGGTCTGTAACACCTAGAAATGCACCAATAAGTGCAGTAGCACTACAGCCAAGTCCAGTTACCTGTGTCATTAAAGGGTTGCCATTAAAGACTTCAACCCTGTATTGTTCGGAAAGAATATAGTCTACTTCTCCGGAAATACAGATAATGGAACCGGTTTGCTCTTGCAATAATTGGCCAAATCGGAGCGCATCTTTACTCGCTGTCGTGCTGTCGACTCCTTTTGTGTTCGGTTGGTTGAAATTGTACAGCGTCATGATTTCTGATGCATTTCCACGAATAACCGTTGGTTTGAGATCCAGTAGATTGGCTAATAAATCATTGCGGAATGCTGATATCCCAGCACCAACAGGATCAAGTACCCATGGCCGTCCAATGGTATTGGCATGTTCGGTAGCAACCAGCATAGCTTCGGCTGTATCTTCACTCAAAGTGCCGATATTAATAACAAGAGCTTGCGCAATATCGACAACTTCGCGTACTTCTAAAGGACTGTGTACCATTACGGGGGACGCTCCTAGGGCTAACAGTGCGTTGGCCGTATTGTTCATCACGACTAGGTTTGTGATGTTGTGTACAAGGGGTTTTTCGACCCTCAGCTGCGCTAACAAATTGATAATTGAATCTTCCATTCTTTTTACATATGCTAAGATGTACGGTGTAGCCTTGGAGGGAAGAAGAGCGATAGACTGCGCAGTAAAGGAGTATGCTGTACAGTGGATTTTTGCTTTTCCCTACGCCGGTATAAACCGAATCAGGTTCAAAGGGACTATCTCAATTCTATACAGAATACCCCCAAAGCCAGACCAAATTTAAACAAAAAAGAGGACTTTTCATATCCATCATTTTTCGATCACTTAGCTTGTTAAATTAATCGGCCGGATTTTGATCGGCACTAATTTCAATATATTCAACAGGGGTATAAGTAACCCGGGCAAAATTTTTGGTCAAAAGTTCTGTTTCTAAAATCTTTCCACCCTGAAATTTTAAAAACTTCTCGCGCCAAATCTCATTTTTACGAAAGAACTGATTGTCTATTTTAAGAAATTGATGTTCTTTTTCAACGACATGGTATGCAAAATCCAGCTCCTGATCGATCCTCAATTCGCCCTCTAAACATTTCTCTGTAAACCAGAGGTTGATCTGGAAGGTGTAAGGCGTGTTGTTGGTGAATTGATAATCACGGTAGTTATAAAATACGGTAGCCCCACTGCCGAATGGCAAAACACGACCATCGTCAGGAAAAGGATCAAAGGAGTGATGATAACGTTCGCTGACGGTGAGTGGACTATGGATAACAAGCCAATGGATGAGATTGGATATTTGACAGATTCCACCGCCAATACCCGCCCTTGCTTCACCGAAGGATAACTCCATGCCGGGCAGATACCCTTTCTTTACGGTGGGGAGCCCCACGAGTTTACAAAATGAAAAGGTTTCCTTCGGTCTGATCAGAATGCTATTGATCTGTGCTGCTGCAATTTTCAGGTTGGTCACTTTGTTGATCTGCAATTGCATATTATTTTCGCCCAGCTTTTTTAATAATACAGACTGATGCTTTTTAATACGAAAGGGAAGTTTTTCAGCTGATTTAACTTTGCTGTATTTTTTGTCGTCAAATAGCCAGACGGCTTTTCGCTGCATCCTTCTTACCCATACTGCAAAAAAATAGAGCAAGGGGTGCTGTTGACTGATCAGTTTTCTTTTTTTCAATACGATGTTTATTTATCGCTATCAAAATTAATGCAGAAATCTATCTTTTGCCGCTTTTTTTGATTTTGTCCTGTGTTTTTACTGTATAGGGGGTAGAACTTTTGTTCCATCGGGTGTATACTGGCTTTTCGCTCTATGTCTATAGCTGTTTTCTTGTTTGTACGTATTTGCCCGTGAGCTTCCCATGCCCGTTATAGTTCAGGTTTTCATACGTACAGTTTCCCAAATCTTTTACAATTGATTTTTGTTGCAATACCCCCTTGAAGTAGAATTCATCAACTGTTTCGTTGGCCCGGTAGGATCGCTTGATTTCCGCTGTGAGTTGGTCATTTTGATCGAAGGTTTGGCGTAGTATATAATCACTTGTTTTCGGATCGCTATACGCATAACGGACCCGACTTTCCCTTTGATCATTTCTGCCCGACAGCTCTTCACTCATGCGATTCTGTTTGTCATAACTGTAAATGGTCCAATCTATCCGTTGGTATAAAAAATGAATGGATTCACTTTTTACAACCTGGAGTTTGCTGTTCAAGTGGTCTATTGTCGCTGTTTGTAATGTTGGATCGTAGGAAACAATGGCGTTTGGGAGATAACGGTAAATGGTGCTGTTGCTCCATTTGCTGTTTTGAAGGTACTGTATGGAGTCGATAAGTCCGAACTGATTATAGCATCTTTTGCTGAAATAATTATTTCCGCCGGAAAGATTGTTGGATGTGAGCTCTTTGCCTTCTTCATATACAGTCGTCACAATTGCTCCAGTTTCCACCTCATTTTCATCGGAAAACTGCTGCATGACATACGTGCCGTCACATTGATTTTTACGCTGACTGTAGTAAAGAGGGAGAGCTGTATTGGCGATAATAGCCGCTGCATATTGCCTGGATGGAATAAATTGCACTTGTGCAATGGAGTCAAAGAAATGTTGGGCATTATATTGTGACGAAGGATTCTTTGACGCAACTTGTGTGCTGTTGCTTAATATGGATTTGGCTGCTGCCACATAGGTATTACTATCGTATATGATCTTGGGTTTGCCTAAGCCATCAAACAAGATCATGGCATGACGTTGTTTCAATGACAATACATCGATGGTCCATTGTTGATTTTTAACGCTAAATGTAAGTTTTTTTGCATCGGTTTTTGTGACCAGTAACTTTGTTGTGCTAAAAGGTACTTGCTTGAAAATCGCAGCAGCATTTTTTTCGTGTAAACGCATGATAAAATCAGTTGATTTATCGGACTCATTGGTTACAAACAGAACTGCCTGTGTAGGGCTAGCTATTGTTAACGATTTTACTGTTTGCGATGCTGCAATGGGACTATAAAACAGCAATATCAACAACTGAATGATAATCGGATAAATGTGCAGTTTCGCGTTATAATTCATTTGGGTCGATATTGCTGTTGCTGACTTTGCTATTTAATTTAATACTTCTTTCAAAAATAATAAGGTGTGCTCCCAGGCACGTTTGGCCATCACGGGATTATATTCCGCTGACTCGGGATTCGTAAACGTATGTCCAGAATTTGCGTAGGTAATTATTTGCCAGTCTGCTTTTCCTTCATTTAATTCCTTGACCAACCCATCGTAATCTTCTTTTGATACACTCTTATCGGCTGCAGGGTGCTCAATGAGTACTTTTGTTTTAATGGAACCATTGGGTCTATCGGCAGCTTTGGATAGGCCTCCGTGGATACTGATCACGGCATTGACGGGGAAGCCGGCTCTCGCCGCTTCTAATGCTCCTGAACCTCCAAAGCAATAGCCAATGATCGCAATTTTTGTCGGATCTGCGCCTTCTTTTTTCAGTTGTTCTAATGCGAGCTTGATGCGATGCTGATAAGCTTTATAGTCCGTCTTGTAGTGGCCTGCAATTTTCGAAGCTGCGGTGTTGTCCGCAGGAATATTTCCCTCACCGTAGATGTCGGCAATGAACGCGATGTAACCTTCTTTTTCAAGAAGCAATGCCGCTTGTTTCGCTTCGTTGTCAATTCCCTTCCACGCAGGAAGAATTAAGACAGCAGGGCCTTTTTTTGCCCTATTGGCGGTTACCATGCCGTTGAGTTTTTGTTCACCATCCTGGTAAGAAACCTGTTTTAATTGTTGGGCCTGCGTAGTCATCGTGACCATAGTAAGCATCAATAGTGTCATAACTGTTTTCATCTGTCAATAATTTGTTCCGCTCATTATTTTGTGTGATCAGAAATGAACCTAATTTGGAGTCCATCTCAACTAAATATAATTTTCAATGTACATTTTTTCCGCTGTCGTCAACCTGAAGTTACGACTTTATATATTCAATAATACCAATAACATCGAGTTGTCCGAGACCTTTGTCGTGTGCTTTCCCGTAGGTATCGAGTAATGTCTTGAGGAGGGGATATTCGGCACCGGCTTGTTGCGCCAGTCGAATATCTTTCAGCATAAGATCTAGCGCGAAAGCAGGACTGTAGTTCTCTTCCACCAGTAAAGGCGTTTTGACTTTTGTTGCGCCACTGCCACTGGCACTATCATTGATGATTTCGAGCATATCACTCCGTTGAATTCCCAGTTTATCTGAAAATAAGATCGTCTCTGCGAGACCTTGATAGATCGTTGAAAGAAAATAGTTGATCGCAAGTTTGGCGGCAATTCCCTGGCCATTTTCGCCAACATGTTTGATCGACTTGCCCATCTGCTCGAGGTATGGCCGGGCGCGATGAAGATCCTCCTGTTCACCACCGACCATAATAATCAGGGTGCCCTCTGCCGCGGGCTTGGTACTGCCGGCCACAGGTGCATCTATAAATGCGGCTCCTTTTTCTTTGAGTTTGGATGCGATAGACAGGGTGAGTTCACGGGATATGGTACTCATATCGACAAATAATTTGCCCTTGATATCTCCTTGAAGGATTTTTTCATATACTTCACTGACAGCTTCATCATTGGTGAGCATGGAGAATACAATATCAGCATGTTCGACCAATTCGGCTATACCTTCTCTGATCATTGATTGTTCTTCAAAGCCCGCTGCTTTTGCACGGTTTCTATTATAAACAGAAAGGGGGAATCCTGCTTTTTCCAGGTTTTTAGCCATGGGGTGCCCCATGTTTCCTAATCCTATAAATCCTAATTTTTCTATCTTCATCTAAAATTACATTAATAGCTCTTGAAATTTACGTCTATTAAAGATACAAATGTTTTGGTCATTCCACTAATACCCTGATTTCGTTACGAAGGAGCACTATTTTATCTTCCTGTTCCAGTTTTTTTAAAATTCGGGAGACAACTACCCGGGATGTGTTTAGGTCAGAAGCAATATCCTGATGCGTAAGGGTAAGTATTCGGTCGTTGTTCAGCTTTACTTTGGCTTTCAGATATTGGATGATTCGTTCTTCCATATTGGAAAAGGCTAGACTATCAATAGCTTGTAACATTTCGTCCATACGGCTTGAATAGCTTGATATGATGAAATTTCGCCAAGAGGGGTATTTTCCCATCCAAAGGTTGACAAGCTCATTTGGAATCATGGCAACCGTTGTTGTTTTTTCTGCGAGGGCACGAATTTCACTTTTTTTATTTCCGAGACAACAGGCTATTGACATCGTACAGGTTTGACCTTTTTCCAAATAGTAGAGCAGCAGTTCGCCTTTGTCTTCATCTTCCCGGACAATTTTTATTGCTCCATCTAGGAGAAGGGGCATCGACTTGATGTATTGATTGGTATCAATGATGAGATCCCCCTCATGAAACGTTTTGATGTGTGCGTTTTTGGCTATTGCAGTAATTAACTCTGGCTCAAGAATGCCTGTATAAGCTTGTTGGATTGACAACATACGGTATTATTTTAGTTAAAGTTAATTATTTACGGGCTTATTTTATCCCGTGGCTGTGGAAAAGAATGTTGGTGGAAAAGAATGTTGGTGGAAATAATGTGTAGAAAGACCGGTTTTTTTGTGCTGTGTGTGGCGTATCCAGCAGCTAACATATAAAATCGTGAAATTCATAAATTTTGATTTATTCAAAACAGACAAAATGTTATTCTGATTATTTTTAGTGTTTTTTTAAGAATGTGATGAATGTGTTGTATTTATTTTATTTAATCTGTTTTTTTATTGCCTCTTTGTTTTAGAAGTAGCTGTTTTTCTGTGGAAGCTTAAAACTGATTTGTTTTGTATAGCGCTAGGGTCTGATAATCCTATTGTTAAAATTAGTTAAAAAGACAATCAATTCCTAATTTTGCGCCACAAAAACAAAACAATCACATCTAACATGAAAAAGTCTTTACTTTTTTTTGCCCTCGTTTTTGCTAGTTATAGTGCCGTTCATGGTCAAACAGCAAATACTGGTTCGGTTTCAGGAGTTGTCAAAGAAGCTACTGGACAAACGGTTAAAGGAGCAACCATTAAAATTACCCACATCCCAAGTGGACAAGTTGTAAGTGGCTCAGCCGATGCCCAAGGAAAATTTCAAATTTCAAATCTTCAAGAAGGAGGCCCCTACAAAGTAGAGGTAACTTACATTGGCGAAACGCCTGTTGTTTTCGAAAACATCATGCTGAAATCGGGGGAATCGTTGAATATCAATCCAATTTTTACGGCTGGATCTTCAACAAATTTGGATGAGGTTGTTGTTGTCGGTCATGGTGTTATTGATATTGCTGCGGGAAGAAAGACGCCGATTGCCGTTTCGACGATCCGTAAACAGGATTTAGAGGAAAGGGTAGGCGCACAGGATATTACTTCAGCACTAGCTAATACCCCGTCGGTTTATATCACTGGTCAGGCAAAAGGTTTTGGTGAGTCTTCTATGACAACACGTGGTTTTGATCAGTCCAATACCGCATTTTTGTTGAACGGTCAGCCGATCAATGGTATGGACAATGGAAGTGTATATTGGTCGAATTGGTCGGGACTTACAGATATTGCTTCTTTAGTGCAGATTCAACGTGGTTTGGGATCATCTAAATTAGCGATTTCATCTGTCGGCGGTACCGTAAATTACGTGACACAATCTACCGCAATGAAAGAAGGTGGTTTTGTCCGCACTACTGTTGGTAACGATATGTTTATGAAGGCAACAGTAGGTTACAATACCGGTCTGATGAAAAACGGTTTTGCTGTTTCGGCTATGTTTACGCAATGGTCAGGTAACGGTTATATGGATCATACGGAAGGTGCTGGACAAAGTTATTTCTTGTCCGTTGGATACAAAGCAAATGAAAAGCACAACCTGAACTTCATGGTAACCGGTGCACCACAGTGGCACAACCAAGGATATACCTCAAAATTGTCTAACTATCTTGCTAATGGCAGACGTTACAACGACAATTATAAGGATGCAAATGGCGTGATGATGAATGCGCAAAAGAACTTTTATCATAAGCCGGTAGCCAACTTGAACTGGGATTGGACCATCGATGATAAATCATCTTTGTCAACTGTCGTTTATGCGTCGTTAGCTGCTGGGGGCGGTCAATCGTTAAGAAGTGATAAATACAACAAAGGCAAATATTTGGCTGCTGATGTGAACAATCATCAGTGGTTTGGTATAGTTTCCAATTATAACCGTAAGCTTTCAGAGTCCCTGAATTTTAATGTGGGTTTTGATGTGAGAGATTATAAGGGTACACATTATCGTAAATTGACAGATCCACTAGGAAATACAAATGGTGTTGTATTGGGCGGTAATGTTAATTTCCCTAATAAGCCATTGGTTACCAATACATACTCAACAAATCCTTGGAAAGCTTTCTCAAGCAAACCTGATTCGCGTGAAGATCGTTTAGCTTGGGATTACAATCAATACATCCGTTATGGCGGTCTGTTCGGTCAATTGGAATATGCGAAAAATGGCTTTACAGCGTTTTTCCAAGGATCGGTTTCCGAACAACAAAACAAACGTTCTGATTATTTTCAATACATACCAGGTAATGAGGATTCTAAAGACGTGAACAACTTTGGCTACAATACGAAGGGTGGTGTAAGTTATACATTGGGACATCATAGTGTTTTTGGTAATGCGGGGTACTATTCCCGTCAGCCTTATCAAAACAATATTTTCATGAACTTTGCAAATGATATTAATGAAAATGCTGAAAATGAAAAAATCCTTGGTTTAGAGGCTGGTTATAAATTTGCTTCTCGATTCTTGGATGTGAATGTGAATGTTTACCGCACAACTTGGGAAAACCGTGTTACGGGTAGTTCGAGTTTAGCGACGGCAGATGATGTGAAAAAATACAACCCAACAAATGATCCTGGTATTTTGGTCGAAGGTGCCTATTTATATACAACAAATTACGGTGTAAAACAGGTGCATAGAGGGGTAGAAGTTGATTTTGAGGCCCGCCCAATCGAAAAATTAAGCCTAACAGGGTTTTTATCGATAGGTGACTGGAAATACGATGGTGCAGTAAACTCTGTTATACGTAACGATAACCGCGTCGAATTGGGACGTTCTCAGGTTAACTTAACCGGTGAACATGTTGGTAACGCAGCGCAAACTTCTTATGGATTTGGTGCTAAATATAAAGTGTTTAAGGGTTTGTCTGTTGACGCAAACTACAGATATTATGAGCGTTTGTATGCATCGAATTATCGTAGAGAAGTAATAGATGGCCAAACTTATGGACGTTATATGAAATTACCGTCTTTTAATCTTTTGGATGCCGGTCTTTCTTACAATGTCAAAGTAAGTGACAAGAACAGCATGAGTTTCCGTGTTAACATGAACAATGTGTTGAATAAGTTCTATATTTCGGAAGCTACTTCGAGTAACTTGGTGACAGATGTGAACAATACTTGGAATGGTATTGATACTGCCAATTTTGTTTTGATCGGACAGGGTAGAACTTGGAATGCATCTGTGAAATTTACATTCTAATAAGATTTACGTCGAATACAAAAGGTCCACAATTATTTTGTGGGCCTTTTTTTGTTTTTTAATAAAAACTTAATAATTTTAGGTGATCTAATTGTCAACCTGATGTTGCATAAATTAATTTGTCTGGAAAATTTACAGATCGGTACTGTCCATTTTTCTGCTTTTGTTGTTAATTTGGATGGTGGAAATACAGGCTTTGCTTTATTTATTAACCAAGAAAATGACCCAATCTTTATTTTTCGAAAAGAAAAGAAAAATGAGGTATCTTTCCATGTAAATGAAGAGCAATTCTTTTGGATTGTAAAAAACAGCCAGTTTACACCAGGAGAACGTCAAGACTTTTTTGCTGAATTTGTTGAATTCCTGCGTTTGATGGAAGAGAAGGTTTCCAATTATGTTTTCAAAAAGGAAAAATTAATCAAATTTACAAATTCGAGGGATATTGTCCGCTATAAATACTTATACCTGACAGGTGAAATTAGTTGATAAGAATACCCGATTATAATACCTGATCTCCCGTTAGATTTCTTTTGTAATGAAATTTAGCTTAGTTTTGGGCATGAAGCATATGTTTTCAAATCTAGCTGTCATTCTACAAAACAATACTTTTGTGGAATCAGATTTTACACTGCCAGTACCCGTACTTCTTGCTAAGTTTTCTTTTTTACCTATTTCATCATTTTTTCCGGAAGCGAGTTCATCTTTTTCCGCTGATTGGTTAGACACCGTCCAACAGAGCGCGATTAGATCTACATTGGAAGGATTTAATGTCGGAATCAGTGGCGATGGTAATCCTGTCGCTTTACTTGAGCAGGCGATTGCTTTGACCAATCATGCACTTGCCTATAGCTATTTGGGGCTTTATTATTTTAAAATAGCGGCATATGACCAAGCTATTGCAACGTTTACAAGCGCAATCGAACAGTATAAAGAGGAGCCATTTTTTTATGCGAGCCGTTGTTTAGTTTATCGACTCATCGATGAAGACGAAGGTGCTTTCTATGATTATCAGATTGCCAAGAGACTGGATTTTAATTACCATAGCGTTTTGGAATGGCAGGAAAATCAAGCTGAATTAACGTATTTTGAAGCTGAAAATTTGGTCATACAAGAGCTGGAATCGAAGTCTAGGACGCTCAGTACTGACGAAATAAATTCATTGGGACTTGAATATGTTCATTGCTATAGCTATCTAAAAGCAATCGGTCTTTATTCTTCTGCTATTGCGGAATCCGACAACAAGGATAGCAACCTGTTTGTTTTTAGAGGAAGTTTGTACCTGAAATTGACCTGTTTTGAATTGGCATTGTCTGATTTCAATCAGGCTATTGCTCTTGATGAGAATCGTTCTGCCGCCTATATATTTCGTGCAAAAGTGTTTGAATCCTATCGTAATTACCAAAGTGCGCTGGAAGACTATGCCAAGGCGGAGGAAATAGATCGTGATTCATCGATCGTATACGAAGAAAGGGCATCTTTGTTTGAGCGGTTGGGAAATTTTGAGGAAGCATTATTGGATTTTGATCGCCTTGTTACGCTCAATCCGGAAGATTTTTATGTGTATTCATTACGAGCCGATTTGAATGAAAAGTTGGAGGATTTACCAGGCGCACTGGCAGATTACTCGAAAGCGATCGATTTGAATCCATATTATTCTGATTTGTATTCATATCGCGCAGCAATTCGTGAAAAATTGGGTGATCCTATCGGGGCAAAAGCCGACCTGGATAAATTCAATGAATTGGAAGATGAATAAAAAAAGTCCACCTTTTGGTGGACTTTTTATACCTACTGCTCTAACTAGAGCAGCCTTTATTTAATGATCCTTTTTATCTTATTGGAACGGGTAATAAGTTTGTGCAATTTGTCATAATCCTCCGTGGCAATAGAATCGTGCAGGGATTGAAGCTGCTTGATATGTTCTTCGAGCACTTCGAGTACATTTTCGCGATTTTGCTTGAAAATAGGTGTCCACATATCGGGCGAACTTTTGGCAAGACGTACTGTAGATTCAAATCCCGATCCTGCCAGCTCAAAGATACGTCCCTGAGATTTCTCTTTTTCCAATACCGTTAAGGCGAGGGCGAAAGAGGTCAGGTGGGAGATGTGTGATACATAAGCAGTATGTACATCATGTTCGTCCGCATTCATAAAACAGCTGCGCATCTCCAATTGGTCGGTGATGGCATCGGCGATTTCGAAAGCATCCTCATCCGTTTTAAATGCTTCGACATACACCATCATCTTGCCTTTGAATAAGCCTGCTATTGCAGCCTCAGGCCCCGAATACTCGGTTCCGGCCATGGGATGGGCTGCAACGTAACGCCCCCGGTTAGGGTGATCCTTGATTTTGTTGAGAATATTTGTTTTTGTCGATCCCATGTCAATGACGACCTGATCTGTAACCAAATCCAAGATTTGAGGAACAACATGTAAAATGGCATCGACAGGAATTGTGAGCACTAATACTTTACAGCTCTTAATCGCATCTTCTAAGCTTGCTGTTTCGTCAATGAAGCCGATGTGCATCGCTTTATCTAAGTTCTTTTGACTCTTATCTACACCGATAATTTTGTCGCAGAATTTTGTTTCTTTTAGGCGAATGGCAACTGAGCCGCCGATCAAGCCTACGCCTACAATGGCAATGTTCATATGTAAACAATTATATTAAGCGTATTTTTGTTCAAATGTTATACACCGAACGCTTTATACCCTGGTTGTTTGTCGATCAATTATTCTATCGATAATTTCAAAGCAGTTAAGCTGCCCCGATATCGAATGTCTTAGAAATTATCTTTAATGCGCTGGATTGATTCTTTGAGCACCTCTACTGTGGCACAGAGACTGATGCGTATATATTGATCGCCTTTGTCTCCGAAAATTCCACCCGGTGTAATAAATACCCGTGATTTGTCCAAAACAGCATCGCTCAGGGCATAACCATCCTTGTATTTTTCAGGGATGCGTGCCCATACAAATAGACCTACTTGGTCCTTTTGATAAGAACAGTCCAGCAAATCCATAATTTCATACACCTGTTGACGTCTTTCAGCATAAATTTTGTTTAGATCAGCATACCAGGAGGCATCAAGTTGTAAGGCTTTTGCCGCAGCCAGCTGAACAGGTAAAAACATACCTGAGTCCATGTTACTTTTGAAACGGAGTACTTGGTTTATACGTTCTTCGGCACCCACGAGCACACCAATTCGCCATCCCGCCATATTGGAAGACTTGCTCAGCGAATTCAACTCAATGGCTACATCTTTCGCGCCAGGGATACTCATAATGCTTCTTGGCGTATCTGTCAAAATAAAGCTATACGGATTATCGTGGCAAATCAGGATATTATACTCTTTAGCAAATTGAATCAGCTCTTGATAAAATGCATCGGGTGCTGAAGCACCTGTTGGCATATGAGGATAGTTTATCCACATCAATTTAACCTTTGACAAGTCTTGTTTTTTGAGCTCATTTAGATCGATAAGCCAATTTTTCTCTTGTGTAAGATTATAGGTGATCGCTTCAGCACCACTCAATCTCACTGCAGCAGCATAAGCTGGGTAGCCAGGATTGGGTATAAGCGCTTGGTCTCCTTCCTGAAGATAGGTCATACAGATGTGCACAATACCCTCTTTTGACCCTATTAAGGGTAATATTTCGGTATTGGGATTAAAAGTCGCGTTATAATAACGTTGATACCAATCTGCAACGGCTTGTCGTAGGGCGGGGGCGCCTTTATAATTTTGATAGCCATGCACATTTGGAAGTTGGGCATTCGTATTTAATGTCTCGATCACTTCCGGGTGTGGAGGCAAGTCTGGACTTCCAATTCCTAGGTTGATTACACGCGCACCCTGCTTGTTTAATTCATCTATTTCTCTTAATTTTTTGGAGAAATAATATTCTTCAGTATGCTGCAATCTTTTGGCAACGTCTATTTGCATTTTATTTTAATAAATTTGGTATTTGAATAAGGCTAAATTAGGGAATTATCTATTAAAAGGAGATTTTTTTATCGATTTTTCAAGCTGAACAAGCTGAATGCTTTATTCTTGCGATGCAACAATTTTATAGTCCCTTGCCAGGATATGTGCTTTTCTTGATTAATTTGTTATTTTTGTTCAATTTCCTCGTCAAAAATCTGGAAGTTAGAGGAGAGACCGACGAATTACTTTTGATGTAAAAGTAATTTGTCTTAGTTCAACATAAATGAAAACATATTTTAGGCTCTTATCGTTTGCTAAACCCATTGAGAAATTTGCAATCCCCTATGTAATTTGCACGCTGATCACGGTTGTTTTTAGCACGTTGAATTTGGCATTACTTGCTCCTTTACTCCATACACTTTTTAAAACCGGAAAAGAGGCTTGTGAAGCAGCTATTGAAGTCGTGAAACCTGAAGCGTACACAGATATTTTAGCTTGGTTCAATTACTATGCATCGATGGCAAATGAGCAGTTTGGTGCCTATGGCGCATTGCAAAGGGTCTGTATTGCAATTGTGATCTCCGTATTTATCAGTAATCTGTTTCGCTACTTCTGTCAACGCATTATGGAGAATTTCCGTATTCATACTTTGCTCAAATTGCGTAGAGCGGTATTTGACAGTGTAATGGATTTACATGTCGGTTATTTTACAGGACAACGAAAAGGAGATATTGTTTCTAAAGTTGCGTCTGATGTACAGGTCGTGCAGTATTCTGTGACGGGGACTTTACAGGTGGTTTTTAAAGAGCCCTTGCAATTGATCGCTTATATCGTGATGCTTTTTAATATCTCTGCGCAATTGACATTCTTTTCACTCTTGGTCATTCCCGTCTCTGCATTTTTTATTTCTAGAATCGTTAAGAATCTTAAAAGCCAAGCGCATGCGGCACAGGAATCGTATGGAAATATGATTTCCTATTTGGACGAAGCATTGTCTGGAATAAAAATTATCAAAGCTTTCAATGCCGTTTCATTTATTAAGAACAGGTTTCATAATGAGAACGAACGTTACGCCAATATCGGTCGTGCTATGGCTAAAAGACAACAGTTAAGTTCACCTGTGTCCGAATTGCTGGGGGTAATTATGGTGGCTATTATTCTTTTGTATGGCGGCCATTTGGTGCTTTCAGGTGACAAGAGTTTAACTGCGCCCGCATTTATTGCCTATATCGCTATTTTTTCACAGGTGATGCGTCCGGCAAAGGCGTTAACAGATTCTTTCAGCGGTATTCATAATGGTCTTGCTGCGGGTGAGCGTGTATTGGAACTTATCGATGAACGGACGGAAGTGAAAGATCGCGCAGACGCGAAGCTTGTGAAAAGCTTTGAGAAGAATATTGTCTTTAATCAGGTGAATTTTTCGTATACCAAAGATAAAGAGATTCTACAGAACATCGATTTGACTATAGAAAAAGGGAAGATTATTGCGTTGGTGGGACCTTCAGGTGGGGGAAAATCAACTTTAGTTGATTTAATTCCGCGTTTTATGGACGTTACTGGGGGGCAAATTTTGTTTGACGGTATTGATTTACGGGATTTAGACCAGGATTCTTTACGGGACATGATCGGTGTCGTTAATCAAGAGTCCATTTTGTTTAATGATACGATCTTCAATAATATTGCATTTGCTAATCTTTCGGCCAGTCAAGAGGAAGTAGAAGCCGCTGCACGGATTGCGAATGCGCATGAGTTTATTGTGAAAACGGAACAGGGTTATCAGACCAACATAGGTGATAGGGGCGGTAAATTATCTGGTGGCCAACGTCAGCGGATCTGTATTGCACGAGCTGTCTTGAAGAATCCACCGATCATGCTTCTTGATGAGGCGACTTCTGCTTTAGATACCGAATCTGAAAAGTTGGTGCAGGACTCCTTATATAAATTAATGGACAATAGAACAACGGTTGTGATTGCCCATCGTTTAAGTACCATTCAGAATGCGGATAAAATTGTGGTTATTGAAGCCGGAAAGATTGTAGAAGCAGGTAGCCATAGTGAGCTGATACAGCAAGAAGGATTATACCGTAAATTAATCGAAATGCAACAATTTACAGATTAGGCTCCTTTTCTAAGAGCTATGTCAAATTAGTTGTTGTCACATTTTTTATTATAACTTTTGTTGCCTTTTCGGTACATTTGATTTAAGATAGGAGATACATTTAATGAACGCAATAGATAAATTGAATTTCTTGATTAACGATAAGAATTTAGCTGTCGAATTGAGAGATATAGCGGAGAAAGTTTTGCGAGAGGAGCGTATCACTTTTGAGGACGGCGTACTTTTGTATGAGAAAGGTGAGTTAGGCTACCTTGGTGTGCTTGCTAACTATATTCGCGAGAAACGCCATGGTGATCATACTTTTTTCAATCGTAATTTTCACATCGAGCCGACTAACGTCTGTGTCTATGACTGTAAGTTCTGTTCGTATTCCCGCTTAATAAAAGAACGGGCTGAAGGTTGGGAGATGGAAGTCGACGGCATGATGGATATTGTGAAAAAGTACGACAAGGAGGCTGTTACTGAAGTTCATATCACCGGAGGGGTTGTTCCTAAGCAGAACCTCGAATTTTATGCCGATTTTTTTCGCAAATGTAAAGCACATCGTCCCGAGTTGCATATCAAAGGACTTACACCTGTAGAGTATTACTATATTTTCAAGAAAGCAAAATTGAGCCATTACGACGGATTGAAGTATCTGCAATCCTGCGGATTAGATTCTATGCCGGGCGGTGGTGCGGAAATCTTTCATCCAGAAGTCAGAGAGCAGATTGCACATGATAAATGCACAGCCGAACAATGGCTGGATATTCATGAGCAGGCGCATAAGCTGGGCATGCATACCAATGCAACCATGCTGTACGGCCATATAGAGCAGTTTTGGCATCGTGTCGATCACATGGAGCGCTTAAGACAGCTACAGGATAAGACTGGTGGTTTTCAGACCTTTATTCCACTAAAATTTAGAAACAAGGAGAATCAAATGTCCCATATTCCGGAGGTATCCGTTATTGAAGACCTCAGGAATTACGCGATCGCTCGAATTTACATGGATAATTTTGATCATATTAAAGCTTATTGGGCAATGATATCGAGAGATACGGCCCAGTTGTCCTTGGCTTTTGGGGTCGATGATATAGACGGAACACTGGATGATACGACAAAAATATACAGCATGGCAGGAGCAGAAGAGCAAAAACCGGGGATGACCACACAAGAGGTTGTCGAGCTGATAAAAAATGTTGGACGCCATCCGATTGAAAGAGATACCCTCTACAATGTGGTAACCGATTATAATGATGTTGTTTTTGATCAAGTTGATCAAAAGAAAAGCTATTACGCATTACCTGTTGTCAATTCATAACTCATATCGCACGTTGAAAAAGACATTTTATTTTATACGACACGGACAGACTGATCTAAATTTAAGAGGTATTGTGCAGGGGCGGGGTGTTAATTCCCCACTCAATAAAATGGGCATAGCTCAAGCTCAGGCTTTCTTTGATCGCTACAATACGGTGCCTTTTGATAAGATATATACCTCCACTTTATTGCGTACTCATCAAACTGTACAGGGGTTCATTGATTTGGATTTACCTTGGGAACAGCTTGTTGGTTTGGATGAAATAAGCTGGGGAGTTTATGAAGGAAAAGAACAAACACCGGAGTTGCTAGCTGGTTTTGAAAAATTGGTCGCAGCATGGCGCAATGGAGAATTGGATGTCAGTATCGAAAACGGAGAGTCTCCTCATGAATTAATGGCGCGTCAACAAATCGCCTTGGATCATATGCTCGCTCAGACAGATGAAAAAAACATATTAGTCTGTATGCACGGTCGTGCTTTACGGATTATGCTTTGTCTAATGACTGGTGTCGATGCCCGTTATATGGATGATTTCCCGCATACAAATACTGCTTTATATAAATTGCTGTATGATAATGGTCAATTTGAGATTGTAGACCATTACAATACCGCACACTTAGAAGCATTGATAAATGAATAAAATTAGAGTTTCTGCCGTATCGTATACCAATACTTATCCATTTTTGAATGGAATACGTAAATCGAAAGTGATGGAGCAAATCGACTTGAGCGTCGATTATCCAAGTGCCTGTGCACAGAAAGTAATCGACGATCAAGCTGATATCGGGATTATACCGACAGCTGCCTTATTAAGTCTACCCGAGTACTATATTAATACCGATTTTTGTATCGGCACGGAAGGTGCTGTCGATTCTGTCTTTATTTTTGCCAATAAACCCATTGAAGAGGTAAAAACTTTACGTTTAGATAAGCAATCGCGCACTTCAAATGGTTTAGCACGTGTATTGATAAAAAATTATTGGAAAAAGGATGTGGAATTGATCGCTGATGAATCTATCGAGCCAGATGCCTATGTTTTAATTGGGGATCGTACTTTCGGTAAGAAGAATGCAGTACCCTATGTTTATGATTTGGGGGAAGAATGGTTTAACTTCACCGGATTACCTTTCGCTTTTGCCTTATGGGTAAGTAACAAAAAACTTCCCGACTCTTTTGTAGAGGAATTCAATGAAGCTTTAGCGTATGGCGTTGAACATGCAACCGATGTGATAGCCGGTCTCCCAGAATTTGAGGACTTTGATTATACCAAATATCTGACAGAGCATCTTAATTTCCATTTGACAGCCAAGAAGCGCGAAGCTGTGCAATTGTATCTCCGGTATTTAAAAGAATTGGATTAACCTGGGGGCGCTTGGCCTGAACAGGAACGATGACATACCCTGAAAAATTTTAAATCAGAATCGCCAGGTAAGCCTTACACGGTATTGTGAAGGCTTACCTGGCGATTGATTTCCAAAGAAGAAAATACAAGAATTGAAGCCACCGTTTTACACTTGAATTCCAATTAACCAATGTTTTGGACCTTTAAGTACGTCCAATTTTTACTTTACGTCCTTTGATTTTTTGCCCATCTGCCTTGTTGATAATAAAAGGAGCAAGCTTTCTTTTAACGGCGACATAAGCGACCTTATCTTTCACTTCTATTATACCAATGTCGTCTTTTTCAACACCTTCCAAATGCAGGAGAAAACCTACGATGTCAATTTTATTGACTTTGTCTTTTCTTCCAGCACTAACATAAAGTGTGGCGAAAGGTGAATTTTCAGGAAGATCATAGTATTCGGGAAATTCCTCTTCAGGTATTTCCTCCGCTATATAGGGATACGCTTCTTCCGGCTTTAAGATGACATAGACATCACCCTTTGCCTGCATACGCGCAGTACGTCCATTGCGATGAATAAAGCCATCTTCTTTATGCGGTAGCTGATAATGAATAATGGCATCAACTTCGGGGATATCCAGCCCTCTTGCAGCCAAATCGGTCGTGATCAAAACATTGTTGGAATGATTACGGAATTTGAGAAGCGCCAGTTCACGATCTTGCTGTTCAAGTCCGCCATGAAAGGTGTCGTGAATAATATTGCGATTATCCAGTAGTTCGCTGATGTGATCGACGGCATCGCGATGGTTACAGAAGATAATCATTTTTTTCGTCCCAATCTTGCAGATAAGTTTTAGTAGTGCCTCCAATTTCTTTTGAACAGGGGCAACTACTTTTTTAATTGTAATGCGGGGTATATTTTGTGAATTATTCAAAAAATCGACAAGAATAGGCTCCTCTATCTGTGTAAAAGGCGGAATTGCATCCATCATCGTTGCAGAAGTCAATATCCGCGATCTGATGGCCGGTATATGTCGAATAATAAAATCCATTTGTTGCTGAAATCCCAGTTCCAACGATTTATCAAATTCGTCTAGCACGAGGGTATGAATACCGGAAGGATCAAAATTTCCTTCTTCGATATGTTGTTTTATGCGTCCTGGAGTTCCTATAATAATTCCGGGAGCATCCTTGAATTCATTTTTTTCAATACGGGTACTATGACCGCCATAGGCACAGGTGACTTTGTGGCCAGTGGCTACCTTGCGAAGCACTTGCTCTATCTGTAAGGCCAGTTCGCGGGTCGGCGCTAAGATCAGTACTTGAACCTCCCGAACGATTTCCTTCAGTTGCTCTAAAATGAGCAATGAAAAGGCCAAGGTTTTGCCAGATCCTGTGGGTGAAAGTAAGATGAAATCATGATCTTTTTGGTACGATTCCACTACTTTTTCTTGCATCTCATTTAAGGATGAGATACCTAATTTATTTAAAATAGCTTCTAGCTGCATTCAGCAAAAATACAAAATACCGCTATTTTGAAAGGAACAAACTCGAATGAAAATTTTTTAGGCATTTTGTAATTAAAAAAACAAGGTAATCAGTCTATAAAAGATGATTACCTTGCCTTGATTTTTATCGGTATACTGAAACACGCGGTATAGTTGCCGAGTTATTAATTTTCCATAAGTATTGTTTTATAGGATATCAATACCTTCTTGTCTTAATGTTTCTTTTTTGTCCTCTTCCCAGATACTGACTTGAACTTCTCCAATATGTTGTTTTTTGAGCATAAACATACAGACACGGGATTGTCCGATTCCACCGCCCATAGATTCCGGTAATTGATCATTGAGAAGCATGCTATGGAAAGTCAGTTTGGATTTTTCAGTGCAATTTCTGATTTCCATTTGATGTGCCAAAGCGGTTTTATCGACGCGAATCCCCATGGAAGAAAGCTCAAAGGCTGAATTTAAGATGGGGTTCCATACGAGAATATCTCCATTCAATCCTTTGTGTCCAGCCTCATTTGCAGTACTCCAATCGTCGTAGTCTGCTGCGCGCCCATCGTGTGCAACACCATTGCTGAGTGCCCCGCCGATACCATATAAAAATACTGCACCATATTCTTTTGTGATGGTATTTTCACGTTCTTTTGCAGTTAGATTAGGATATTTTTGCAGAAGTTCTTCTGCTGCAATAAATGTAATGGTTTCTGGAAGAATAGCTTTTATCTGTGGATACTTGCTTTCAACCTGTTGTTCTGTATAGCGTAATGCATCGTAAATTTTTAATACGGTATCTTTCAGTAAGGCCAAAGTACGTTGATCTTTATCGATTACTTTTTCCCAATCCCATTGGTCTACATATATCGAATGAATAGGGGTGTAATCTTCATCAGGACGCAGTGCTTTCATGTCTGTCACGATGCCTTCCCCGGGTAACATTTCAAGTTCTTTTAAACGGACTCTTTTCCATTTTGCCAATGAATGTACGACGACAGCCCTTTTTTCATTCAATGATTTAATCGGAAATGATACCGGGCGCTCAATTCCATTTAAGTCATCATTTAATCCTGTGCCGTCTAAAACCACCAATGGCGATGAGATCGGAATTAAGTTTAATGCTTTCTTTAGTTGTTGGACAAATGTATCTTTAACGAAGCTGATAGCAACTTCGGTATTTAAAAGTTTTCTTCCCTCCATATGAGTTAAATGAAATACCATGTGCGGATTGATACGCATGGTTTTATTTTTTATTCAGTTATTTCCTACAAAAGTATGAAAATATCACTGGTTAATCTGTTTGGTTGTGATTTTTAATATTTATCCATTAAAAAGTTGAAAAAATAAAAAAATTCTAACAAAATGAAGGTAGGTCAATATTTAATTATAAAACTAATAATTTGTTGGTGCAACTAAAAGTGTTTGGTTACTTACTAAAAGAGCCCTGAATATTTCAGGGCTCTTTTATTTATGGTGGATCGACGTGATTGATTAAACGGAGAAACTTTCGCCGCATGCACAGGTCCGGCTCGCATTAGGGTTATGGAATTCAAAACCTTTTCCGTTCAAACCATCGGAATAATCCAGTTCTGTACCTGCTAGGTATAAAAACGATTTTATATCCAAACAGACCTTCACGCCTTTATCTTCGAAAAATTGATCACCTTTTTTTTCTTCGTTATCGAAGTTCAGCTTATAACTCAAGCCCGAACAACCGCCACTTTCCACAGCAACACGCACAAAGTAATTGCTGTCATATTGCTCATCCTTCATGATTTCCTCGATACGAGTTTTTGCTTTGTCAGTAACTGTAATCATAGTAATATCCTTTGTATAGCACAAAGATACGTACAATCTTGTTATATTTCGCCTGTTCTAAAGTTTTTAGAATGTCATAAATTAATCGATCAGGCCAGCTTTGAAAAGTTGCCAGATGGGGGATTGATCGCGGATTTTGCCAACCGCATCTGTGACCAATTGAGCGCATTGTATAATATCCTCTTGAGTCGTAAATATGCTTAAGCTAAAGCGAATGGCCGATAATGCATCTTCTTTGGAAACATTCATAGCCATTAAAACATGGGACGGTTCTCTGGATCCGGTTACACAGGCTGAGCCCGAGGAAAGGGCCAAAGCAGGACAGGCAGTCATTATTTCGCTGGCTAGGATGTGTTTAAAACTAATGTAACTGGTGTTGGGTAGGCGGGATGCATTTTTTCCATGAATGATGATTTCAGGAATATCACTTAAAAGTTCTTCCAATAGATCGCGGTTTCGTTCGACCGTATCATAAGATGCTGGATTAATCAGAGACAGGGCTTTTCCAAAGCCGACGATAGCTGGAACGTTGTACGTGCCGCCTCTAAATCCGCTTTCCTGACCACCACCTACAAGCAGCGGGGTAATCTGAATCGGCTTCGATTTGCGACGGATGTATAAGGCGCCGACTCCCTTCGGGCCATGAAGTTTATGCGCGCTCAGGCATAAAAGGTCAATCGGGACTTTTTGTAGATCAATGTTGATTTTTCCAATAGCCTGCGTAGCGTCACAGAAAAATAAGATGTCTTTCTCCTTACAAATAGTGGCGATTTGAGTTAGCGATGTGCATACTCCTGTCTCGTTATTTGCCGCCATGATGCAAACGAGTATGGTCTGGGAGCTCATCGCATTTTTTAAATCGTCTATACGAATCACGCCTTGTGCATCGACGGGGAGATAGGTGATCTGCGCTCCTTTTTTCGTCAGTTGTTCACAGCAGCTTAATACAGCTTTGTGTTCTGTTGAAACGGTGATAATATGATTTCCTTTGGATTGATATTTGTCAAATATGCCACAGATTACGGTATTAATACTTTCTGTTGCACCTGAATTGAAAAATAGTTCTTTTGGTGAACAATTAAGTGCTTCAGCTATTTGCGCTCTAGCCAGTTGGACGGCGGCATTGGCTTCACGCCCCATTTGGTGATAAACACTAGATGCATTCGCATAGTTTTGGATGAAGTAGGGGGTCATGGTATTCCATACTTCATCCAAAATTCGTGTTGTTGCGTTGTTGTCCAAATAAATGATATCCTTCATCAGGATAAAGATAAGGATAATGAAGGTTATGCTGAAGCCTTCACATCAACTTCCTTTTTTTTGACATTTGGATCATATCTTAAGCCCGGGGTCAACCAATACATCAGTATGATACGGGAATAACGGTAGTTGAATGGCGACATTAAAACAACGCTCATGATGGCAACGGTTGCATACAGTATAAATGAAGAATCATTGCCTGTCAGGATATAGGTTGCCATACAAGCCGTAACCATTTCTGCTATGGAGAACGCATAGGTAACATACATGGCACCATAAAAGTAACCTGGCTCACGCTCGTAACGAAGTCCACAGTATTCGCAATGGCTATTCATTTTTTGTACTTTAAGACCATAGGCAGGACCTTGGTATACATGGCCGATCCGGCATCTTGGACATTTCGCTTGCCATGCAGCTTTAAATTCAGATAATTCGTATTTAACCTCTTCCATAGTTATAGTTGTTTTCTGAACTCTTCTGGTGTGAGCCCAGCGGATTTTTTGAAAAATTTAGTAAAGTATGAGTTGTCATTGAATTGCAGCTCATCTGCAATCTCATTGATATTTAAGTTTCGATTGACCAATAGTCGCTTCGCTTCGAGTACAATCCGGTTTCGTATAATTTCACCTGCTGATTGTCCGATGTAGGATTTGCAGATCGCATTCAGATGATTGGGTGTAATAAATAACTGATCTGCGT
Source organism: Sphingobacterium sp. 40-24 (assembly GCF_001899705.1). Lineage (NCBI taxonomy): Bacteria > Pseudomonadati > Bacteroidota > Sphingobacteriia > Sphingobacteriales > Sphingobacteriaceae > Sphingobacterium > Sphingobacterium sp. 40-24. Next base: position 147,558 of record NZ_MKWH01000006.1, read on the forward strand.
ACACACTGGGCAATTTGGTAGATCTGAATTGCTGTTCAACCAATTGCTGAAAACTATTGAATATTTTGTGATTATATGGCGTACTGTGCTCTTGATGATCTTTTTCTGTAGAAATTGAGATATACAATATAAATTGGAGCAGAAGTGTACGGATATAGTCTTCCGATTGACCTACCGCTTTTGCGGAAGCAATTTGTTCAAGAATGTGAATAGCCTGCTTGCGAAATTGTTCCGCAATAACAAAAATAAGCTGCTCAATTTTACCCTGTAAGAAGCTGAAGCGTTCCAGGTAATCGGTTCTTAAGAGAAAAGACTGAAAATAGTCAATGGAAAAATTGACAACATAGCCTTCTTCGTCACCTGTAAAGTTCCAGGTATGAACTTGACCTGGTACCATAAAATAGATTTGATAAGGTTCAATGTTGTAATGATTGAAATCAATAATGTGTTCTCCTGAGCCCTTGGTGAATAGCACAAAATGGAAAAAATTATGTTTGTGAGGAAATACCATATCCTGATGCTTGATGATATATTCTTTTAGATCATCAATATGAATCGTTGTTTTGTTATTGAGATCAATGCTACAACTATCAATAATCGGAATGGTATTTTTTCTATTCATATAGCAAAATTACGCTAAATATTCTTTTAATAGTGGTGTTTATTTGGTCTTTTATGGTGTTTTTCAATGATTTTTATATTTTGATACGGTATACGATATGTTGGAACAATCCTTGTGCCTAGAGGTTTAAAATATATTTTACAACATGGAAAGTAATTTAAATAGTTTGGGGAGTAGATTTGGTCGTTTGACCGATATTGTCATTGAGTCTATTCCGGGGATTATAGGTGGAATTATCCTATTGATTCTTGGGAAATATGTGATCAATTTTGTAGATCGCTTATTACATAAACGTTTCGAAAAGAAGAATGTAGATCCCTCTATTCGGGCATTTATCTCCAGTATTGTAAAGATCGTCATGTGGGTGATGTTGCTCCTCACCGTCGCAAGTCAGATTGGAATACAGACAACTTCTTTTATTGCTGCTTTATCCGCCTTTGGGTTGGCCGTTGGTATGGCGCTGCAGGGAAGTCTGAGTAATTTTGCCGGCGGAGTGCTGATTTTGATGTTTAGACCATTTGAGGTAGGGGATTCCATCTCGAGTGCAAATGGTACCGCAGGTACTGTAGAGAGGATTGATATCTTGTATTCCACTTTAATAGGCGATGATGGTGTACGTGTTTTTAGCCCAAATGGCCCTTTGGCCAATTCGGTTATTAAAAACTATACGAAAATTGTGCAACGCATGTTTGAATATACCATCAGTATCTCTTATGATAAAAATGTGAAAGAAGCGAAAGATATTATATTAAGAGTTCTCCGTTCGAATGAAAATGTGTTGACAACTCCAGAGCCAACTGTTTTTATCAAAGAATTGGGAGACAGTGCCATGGTTTTAACCGTTCGTGCGTGGACGAAAAGAGAGCATTATGTCGCTGCTCGAAACTCAATGCAGGAAAAGATTATGTTGGAGCTGGAAAGGAACGATATTAGTTTATCTTCCAATCCGACACAGATTAGCATTGTTTCGAATTCAAGCGACCTAGGGACTGCAAAAGCTTAGTCCTGATCTGTTCCCAAGGCGTGTAAAAGGACAAAGTACCGGTAGGCAATGATAGCCTGCTGGTACTTTTTTAATTTCAAGGGATCCATCTTACCATATTTTGGTAAGATGGCTTTATTTAAGCTGTTTAAAAGCTGAAAAAATCTTCGTTTCATTGATATACCTCTTTATTGATAATCTGCGGCATTTTTTCGCCTTTAATTGCTGCCAGTAAGTTACTGGCGGCCATCATTGCCATATTATCCCGCGTTTCTTCTGTAGCAGACCCGATGTGTGGCAGTACACAGACATTTTCCATATTTAACAGTGGATTTTTCGGATCCATCGGTTCAGGATTTGTCACATCAAGTCCGGCACCCCATAGTTGGCCAGTCTCTAGAGCTTCTGTTAGATCTATTTCATTGACCAATCCGCCTCTGGCGGTATTAATCAATATAGCGGAGTTTTTCATGCGCGCAAATGTCATTTTGTCAAACCGGTTTTTAGTCTCCGCTGTCAACGCCGCATGGATTGAAAGGACATCGCTCCGCGTGAGCAGATCGTCGAAATTCACATATCGTGCGCCAAGAATTTGCTCTGCTTCCTCATTACGGCTCCGATTGTAATAGATAATATCCATGTTATACGCTGCTTTGGCTTTTCTCGCGAATTCAAAGCCAATTCGTCCCAGTCCATAAATACCCAGTGTTTTGTTGTTGAGCTCGATGCCTAGGTTTGCCGTTGGATCAAAACCTTTCCATTCGCCCTGCAAAATTCTCTTGTGGTTGAAAAATGCCTTCCGCGATACCGATAGCATTAAAAGGAATGCGACATCAGCTGTTGCTCCCGAAAGTATGCCTGGCGTATTGCTTACAGGTATTCCATGCTGTGTTGCGGCAGCGATATCCACATTGTCATAGCCGACACTCATGAGGGATAGGGCTTTAAGGTTTGGGCAGTTTTGGAAAAAATTAGCATCAAACTTTTGCATCCCACCATTCAGCACGTAATCGGCCTGTTGGCTCGCTTCGATAAGCTGCCTTTCGGATAGGGGATCAGCTGAATCGTGTATCGTTAGATCGTGACCGGCAGATTTTAATAAATCTATACCTTTTTGTGGTATTTTTTTAGTGATAAATATCTTCATGCAAATAGCTGTTCTTTAGCTTTCTTGTGATTGATTTTGGTAAACCAATTTGTGTTTTCTTCTAGTCAAAATTAATGATCACTCATCGCTATAACAACAAAAAAAACCATATTGTTGTTTCAATATGGCTCATTATTCTCTATTTTTTGAACTTTATTTTTTACGGAGTATGTAATCTAAAATAGCTTTACCCTTATCATCGGCAGAGATGGCAGAATTGGACAAGATGATAACGCCACTTTTTTTATCGGGCGATAAGGCTAGATAGGAGCTGCTTCCGGCAGTTCCGCCATTGTGCCAATAGACCGTTAGGTCGTCAATCAGGTTCATATGCCATGCGAGTCCCAAGTCGGTGTCTGGAGGCAGAAAAAAAGTAAACAATCTGGTGTTTGCCATGGCGTTTTCCAATGGGGTCTGCGGCATCTTGAATTGCGCATTCGCAAATTTAAGCAGATCCTCAAGAGTCGATTTTAATCCGCCAGCGGGACCAAAAGCGTCAAACGACCAGGGAATTACTTCTTGACCATCTTTGTTGTATACTTTAAAGGTATCTTTTCTTTTAGGATCCAATACCTGAAAGGTATTACTCATTTCGAGTGGCTTGCAGATGATGTCTTTTACGAGCTGATCATAGCTTTTTTTATAGATACTGCATATAATGTCTCCTAATACGGCGTAACCAAGGTTGCTGTACTCATACTCTTCACCTGGTTTCTTGTTATTTTTAAAGCTTGCGAGGAAACTATAAAGTGCTTTTTTATCGTATGTTTTGTAAGGATCGTTTTCGTTAAATCCTTTGACTTTGTCGAGATTGTCAGGAAGTCTTGGTAAGCCAGAGGTATGATTGGCCAACATTTGAAACGTTATTTTTGAAAGTTCTTCATTTTTCTTGAGTGTATCAGGAAGAAATAGCGCAATAGGCTGATCTAAGGTTATCGTTCCTTCTTCGACAAGATTTGACAAAAGTATAGCGGTAAAAACTTTACTTAACGAACCAATTTCATAGGTAGACGTTTTTGTAGGCGCTGTTTGGTTGCCTTTGGCAGTCTCACCATAGAAATAGCTTTTTGTTTGTCCATTCTTTAGAATGCCAATTGCAAGTGATTGCGTATTTTGTTGTTTCAAATAAGCATTTGCAACAGAATCGACAAAAAGGTCGTCATTATCGACTGATTTCTGTGTGGCAGGTACCACAATAGTTTTTTCAACTTGAGGCTTGATTGCCAGAGGAGTGAATTTTAATGTATTGAATTTTAAGGTTGTGTCCGTTGCAAAAAGAACCTCATACGATTTGCTGTCGAAGTCCATCTGATAGGTTGCAAGTCCTTTTTCAAATTCTTTTATCGTTGAGCTTTTTACTCGTCCTAAGGGATAGAGTTCCTGTAGTACTTGCGTGAATTTGGCTAAGCTAAATTGTTGTTTGAAGGTGTCACTGGCCAAATTATAGGCGGAGTCTGTCATCTGGGAATTGATAAAAAATTCCAGCTTATTGTAAACTCCTTTATTGATCTGTTCTGCAGGATTCGTTTGGGCAAAGGAGTAAGATGTGATGCCCAGCAATACTATTGTAATAAAATGTTTCATAACGATTGATGGGCACAAATCTACGGAATGTTTAAATTCCAATCAATTGTTTTAATCGGGCATAGCCTGATTTACTGATATTGAGCTTTTCGCCTGATGTCAGTGCAGCAATATACGAATCCTTTTCATAAGGTTCCAATTTGGCCAACTGATCCACTTTAATGATAAAAGATCGGTGTATACGGACAAATTGATTCGGATCCAAAGATTTTTCAAAAAATGCCATTGTTTTATTTTTCAGGTACATGCCATCTTTGGTATGAATTTTAACATAGTCGTCATAAGACTCCAGGTATTTGACGGTATCAATCGGAATAATCTTGATCTGGGTGCCTGTTTTGACAACAATACGGTCGATTTTTGTTTCGTCCTGCGCTGTAAGCACTTCGTAGTTGGGTTGAACTTTTTTCTCAGGTGCGGAGTAGCTTGCTCTGAATTTTTCTAAAGCTTTTTTGAAACGTGTTGGTGATACTGGTTTTAATAGGTAATCCAAGGCGTTCTTTTCGAAAGCTTTCAAGGCGTATTCGTCAAAAGCGGTCGTAAAGATGACCGCCGGAGGGTCGTCAACGAGTTCAAGCATTTCAAATCCGGTCAATTTGGGCATTTGTACGTCCAGAAAAATTAAATCCGGTTCGTGCGTATGGATAGCCTTAACAGCTTCAAAGCCATCACCACATTCCGCCACAATGGATATATCGGCTTCATTTTTTAGGTAACCCGCAATAATGGAGCGTGCAAGGGGTTCATCATCGATAATTACGACTTTAATCATATTGAGGTATTTTTAGGGTGCTAATAAATATGTTGTCCTGAATTTGAGTTTCCAGTAGATCATTTCTTCCATAAAGGAGATATAATCTGCGTTGAATACTCGATAGTCCAAATCCAGTGCCTTTTTTTGGTTTTGACTGTTCTTCGGTATCGAATGGGTTGGTAATCTGGATCAGCAGTTGGCCATCATTCGAATGGCATTTTATTTTAATTTCTACTTGATCCGTTACATTATATAACCCGTGTTTAATCGCATTCTCCACCAGTGGCTGAATAATCATGGCAGGCAATCTATTGTTAAAAATTTCTTCTGAAGAAGAGATGGATGTATTGAGTCGATGACCGAAGCGTACTTTTTCAATATCGAGATAAAGTTGAAGGTGATCGAGTTCTTCTTCAAGTGTGATAATTTGATTATTTTCTTTTCTTAGTGTTCCTCTTAAAAAGTCCGATAGCTGGAACGTCATGTTTCGGGCTTCATCCGGATTGGCGCCAATAAGTGCTATAATGGAGTTGAGGCTATTGAAGAGGAAATGAGGCTGTAACTGTTGTCTTAGATTATACAGTTCGGCTTCCCGAAGTAAATTTTCGGATTCCTGCTTCCGTTTGATATTGTTGATATTGTCTTCCTGAATATTCCAGACAATGTTGATAATGGCAACAGAAGTCAAAATGAGGAAGTTAACGATGCCCCGATAAGGTAATGTTAAGTCCAGCAATGGGGTAAAGGTCGATTGGATAAAGTAACTCATCAAGAATCGGCTTAATGCGATGCTTATTGCGCCCATGATTAAACCGATGATGAGTACTTTCCAAATCTCCCGGGGTTGTGGGGTGTAGAAATTGAGTGCTGATGACATGCCATAGCAGCAAAACATCATCACCATACTGTTTATAAATGAATCCTTGAATGCAAGTTGCTGATCAAATCCAGAACGAAGCATCAATAGGTATTGTAATGCAAGATATCCGATAAATACGGATACACAGATAATGCCAATTAGTCGACTTTTAACACTGAGGAACAGCTTGCTTTTCATCTATTAAGCATTTTTTATGGTTAAATTACCTAAAATACAGGTGCCTGTTATATAGATTTTTTTATCTGTATCGGGGTTATAAATCGTTTGGAACCGACGGTCATCGACAGAGCCTAAGACCGAGGCGACGTTACTAAATACTGTCCAATGTGGGGGGATAATTATACGTGCGCTGCCAAACAATTGGAACGTATCGATCACAATTGGCTGCTGAATATCTGCTTTTGTTAAATCTAGCTCTACGCTTCCAAATACATTGGTCAAATTGCCCCCTCTAAAGTTTTTGGAATAAATGACTTTCTTTTGGCCCGCAAAGATGCTGTTCAGATTGAGGTTGTCCTCAAATGACTGGTGAAAGGAACCTTTCTCTTTGTCGCCAAAAGCCTGCTGATTAGGCGAGGCTTGTTGGCTTGAACCGTATTGTTCATTAAATGGTCTTGATTCCTGATCCGTAATGTTGCTCTCAGTTGCGCCCTCTACAGGTACACTGACTCGCTTATCCCAGTCGTAAGAGCCTTGTGGCGGATTAGGGTAAGTTGGGGGAACCATCGGCGGTTTCCTTTTGCTCATGATAAAGTAGATCCCGAGCGAAATGATGATGATAGGGACCGTTACAGAACCAAAGTCTGTACGCATCATTCTTGAAATAAGGCTCGCTCCGCCTATGATCAATAGGATAATTGCCGATTTTTTCTGAAATTGGGAATTTATGCCAATGACCAATCCAATAATGATTAATATCGTTTGCCAGCCAAATAACCAATCCGGAAACCAGCTTCCTAAATTGAGGTTATTCAATAATAAGAATATACCTACGATGATCACAATCGCTCCTACAATATTGCGGCTATTATTGCTGTTTGGTATGATGGGTTCTTTTTCCATAATGTTTTTACTATTTATGACTCAAAGATAGAGGCACAAATATATTCTACATATTTGCTTTAGGTAATACAACTTATATTTTCGGTAAATGTAATGATTTCGTCGGTAAAAAATCTTGTTGTTTAATTTTTATCTAGCCTATGTTAGGAAGGGGAACTGCCATTTTTATGCGTAATTGTCTTTTTTTTTAATATTATTTGGTGTATTAAAATGAATTATTATATATTTATCAAAGATTAAGATTACTTTAAACTTAAATAACAACCAATGGGAGATTTTGAAAACAAAGAACGTGAAGAAGTTTTTTCAAAAAAGGTGAGAGCAGGTAAGCGTACTTATTTTTTTGATGTAAAAGCAACTCGATCGAACGATTACTACATTACTATCACAGAAAGCAAGAAACGCTTTGAGGATGGCCAGTTTATTAAGCATAAGATTTTCTTATATAAAGAAGATTTTGAAAAGTTCGCTGAGGGTTTGACAGATGTAGTTAATTACATCAAGTCTAATCAGGAAGTAATCGAGAAACGTTATGAGCCTAACTTTGATGATGCATACGCTGAAGAAGCGGGTGTTCGGTCAAAAGATGATTTTTCGTTCTAGTAATTGTAGAGCGAAATCTGAATGAAAGAAAGAAATAAAAGCCACTGACGTGGCTTTTTTTGTTGTTTTTTATATCCGATGTTGCACTTGGCGACCAAAGTGATGGTTACAATGGTATATTTCGCAGGAAATCATTTAGCACGGCATTGAATTTTTCGGGTTCCTCGAGATTCGGCAAGTGCCCGGATTCTTCAAACTCCATATAGCGGACGTCGGGTATATTTTCGATAAGGATATTTGTTTGTTCTTCGCTCATCATCTTGTCGTGTTTCCCTTTTATAATCAGTGTTGGGATAATAATGGTCTTCAACGAATGGGTTGTATCTGTTCGTGAAGCAAGAGCAAGTTGTGTCGCACAAATGCTGGCGACTTCATTTCTGCGAATACAGCTTTTGATGAGTTCAACAGCCTCGGGGTTTTCACGGATTGTTTTATCGTGAAATACATTCGCGATAAAGCCAATGGCAAACGGTCTTCTGCCATATTTTAATAGCGCCTGAATGGAATCAAAACGCTTTTGTTTGCTTTTGTTGTCGTCGGAAAGGGAATTCGTGTCACAGAGGATAAGTCCTTTGAGTTGTTGGCCGATCAGTTCATAGGTCCTGAGTGCAATGTAGCCGCCCATAGAAATTCCACAAAGGACGACATGATTGAGGTCGAGTTTACGAATAAATTCCACTAGATCTTTGGCAAAAACATCGACGGAGAAAAAACCATGTCCATTGGTGCTTAGTCCATGTCCGCGAACATCAATGGCGATGCCTGTATAATCTTCGTCGAGTTGCAGGAGCTGCTGTTTCCACGTGTTTTTGTTGAAGGGAAAACCATGGATGAAAATGACTGTTTTTGGAGCGGGGTATAATTTGCTGGGGCGAATATAATAGGAGATACTGATATCTCCGATGCGAATTTTACTGAGTTTTAATTCTCTTTTGCTCATGAATGCTAACATTTGTCCGTGTCTGAAAAAAAAAAGTTGATATTTTAAATATAATATTATCAACGAGATAAAAGAAATGTTGTTGTATAAAGTTTAAAAAAGAGAAAAAATGTTTGTTAAATCGATAAATATAACGATATTTGCATCACCAAAACGGAAAAGGATAACAGATTTGTTTTGGTTGCCTAGCGCTCCTAGCTCAATTGGATAGAGCATCTGACTACGAATCAGAAGGTTAGGGGTTCGACTCCCTTGGTGCGCACGAATACAGGTTCTGTATCTTAAAAAGGCATTCCTAGCTCAATTGGATAGAGCATCTGACTACGAATCAGAAGGTTAGGGGTTCGACTCCCTTGGAGTGCACAAAGAAAAGCCAGTCAATTTGATTGGCTTTTTTGTTTTTAGTAACGTTGTTGCAAAGCTGTCGATGGTAAAGGGAACTTCTTTTTGAAAAAAAATTTGTAAAAAAACGAATTCTGACTATATTTGCGTCACCAAAACACATGGGACAGAGTTCTAAACGTAATGGTTTATTGCGCTCCTAGCTCAATTGGATAGAGCATCTGACTACGGATCAGAAGGTTAGGGGTTCGACTCCCTTGGAGCGCACAACTGAAAAGCCTAGTCATCATCTGTGATTAGGCTTTTATTTTTTAACTCGTTTTAATTTCTTAAATAAAACTATGCTAAACCTTGTAATATTTGGCCCTCCGGGTGCAGGTAAGGGAACCCAATCTGCAAAGCTTATTGAAAAATATCAATTGGTTCATGTTTCAACTGGTGATATTTTTAGAGCACACATTAAAGGTCAAACGCCACTTGGTCAACAAGTGAGCCAGATTATTGCTGAGGGAAATTTAGTGCCAGATTCGATTACGATAGCAATGCTGGAAGAGGAAGTAAAGAAAAATCCGGATGCAAAAGGATTTATTTTTGATGGATTTCCTCGTACTGTTGCTCAAGCTGAAGCATTGGATGCTTTTTTAGAAGGTATCAATACATCAATCTCGGTCGTAATCGCACTGGATGTGAATGAGGATGAATTAAAAGCACGCATCGCTAAACGTAAGGAAATTTCTGGTCGTGCGGATGATGATGCGGATAAATTGGTGAAGCGTATCGATGAATATTTCACAAAGACGATTCATGTGTTGCCGTATTACGAGGCACAAGGCAAGCTTTCTAAAGTGAATGGTATCGGCGATATCGATTCTATCTTTAAAAGTTTGACTGATATCATCGATAATTATTAATTAAGATAAGTATTTTCTAGACTGTAATAAATTGTAATGGCGCAAGGTTCGAATTTTGTTGATTATGTGAAAGTGTGTTGTCGTTCTGGACATGGTGGGGCAGGTTCGGCTCATTTGCACCGTGACAAGCACACCGCTACTGGTGGACCCGATGGTGGTGACGGCGGTCGTGGCGGACATATTATACTGAAAGGAACGACTAATCTCTGGACGTTACTCCATTTAAAATATCGTAAACATATTATCGCGTCAAACGGTGAGTCTGGCGGTAGTTCTTTGCGTACCGGGGCAACCGGACGTGATGAGATCTTGGAAGTGCCACTGGGTACGATTGCAAAGGATGCGGAGACGGGAGAGGTATTGTTCGATATCACAGAAGACGGTGAAACCAGAATATTGGTTCCGGGTGGAAAAGGCGGGCTGGGCAATTGGCATTTTAAGTCGCCGACACAACAGACACCACGGTTTTCGCAACCTGGTCTTCCGGGGAAAGAGCAGTGGATGATTCTCGAATTGAAGGTTCTTGCTGATGTTGGATTGGTTGGATTCCCGAATGCAGGTAAATCAACGTTGTTGTCCGTGGTCTCTGCTGCGAAACCAGAAATCGCGAATTACCCCTTTACAACACTGGTGCCTAATTTGGGTATGGTAAGCTACCGGGATAACCGTTCTTTTGTTATGGCCGATATTCCGGGTATTATCGAAGGGGCTTCGGAAGGAAAGGGATTAGGGTATCGTTTCTTGCGGCATATCGAACGAAATTCTGTTTTGTTGTTTATGGTGCCGGCCGATACAGATCGGACAATCCGGGAGGAGTACGCCATTCTATTGAATGAACTGACTGCATATAATCCCGAGTTGGCAGATAAACCTAAATTGCTGGCTATTACCAAGTCTGATATGCTCGATGAGGAGCTGGAGAAGGAAATGGAGCTGGAGCTGCCGGAAAATGTACCCTATATTTTCATTTCGTCGGTGACCGGTAAAAATATATTGCCATTGAAAGATATGATCTGGAAAGCAATCAACTCTTAAGTTTAAATACATAAACAGAAAAGGCGCCCCACACCGTGGGGCGCCTTTTCTGTTTATGTTAATTACGAATTTCTATCCTTAAACTTTCATTGCCCCCAGTTTTAGTGGTAACGGCAACTGGCTGATTTAAGAAACGCATTACAACTGACTCATTCAGCCACCAACTTATCCCTAATCCCAATTTTCAATCAGTTTTTAGTCAGTATTTATTCACTGTTTATTCAGTCTTCACTGAGCAAGCACTGAACAAGCACTGAACGAACACTGAACAAGCACTGTTAAAAAGACGAATTTGATTCCTCCGTATTTCTAATTTTCTGCAACTAAAAATTAAAAGAAAAAAGCTGCGATTACGAAGCAAAAAGATCGCTGTTCTGTAGTAATAGGTCATTTTAACGGGAAGATGAACTAGCGCACAGCATTGTGCTCCAAAAAATGTATGTTTTTTAAGTTTTTTTATTAATTTCAACCTATTATTTAATCCCTGATGGACGACTGTTTTTCAGTTCCATCGCCAAACTAAATCTAAATGAAAACAGAAGACGAAAAGTATTGTGTAGAGTGCGGTAAGTTAATCAATATCAAGGCGGAGGTGTGCCCATTTTGTGGTGTGAGACAGCCTATTTTTTATGCTAACCAACCTTTTCAACAGCAAAACAACACCTTTCAGGATGACAGGTGGTTACCAGCACTGTTATTTTGTTTTTTTCTCGGCCCTTTTGGAGCGCATCGATTCTACTTGGGGCAAATTGGTACTGCTGTTATTCAGCTGCTTACCTTGGGGGGATGTGGTATCTGGTATCTAATCGATTTGATTATGATTATTGTCGGAAAATATAAAGATGCCAACGGTAATTATATCAAGAGTCCAATTAACAATAATTAATGATTTCGCTCGTCCTGAAATACCTTAAATGTCATTGGATATATTCGTTGGTGCTAGGGTATTTCGGGATTGCCATTGGCTTGTATCTTTTTACAGATATCCATATCCTTATTCCCTGTCTTTGGAAGAGTATCAGTGGTTCTGATTGTCCCGGTTGTGGGTTAACAAGAGCCTTTATCGCCTTGCTGCGGATGGAATGGCAAGAAGCTTGGTTAGAAAACCCGCTGATTTATATGCTTGTCCCATTATTGACTGTGCTGATTTTGAGGGACTTTATTCGGTTTCGGGAAGTCCAATCAATGGAAGGATAAAAAAATAAAAAATGTTTTCACTTTATAAGTGATATGTCGTAACTTTGTCTCCCGTGAAAATTAAAGTAGAGTCTTTACTGGTAGGTGCCTTAGGAAACGGTTTGTCAATCGTAATGATGCATTGTTAATTGATATTTAGCCCATTTGAGGGCTTTTTTTATATCCAGTCAAGAAGGCTTTAAAATTCATAAAAGTAAGGATACACATTTTTATAATATTACATCGATAATGACCAACTACAGCAAATTGCCTGCAATTTTAGTTTTAGAAGATGGTACAGTTTATCACGGTAAAGCCGCTGGTAAAATTGGTACGACTACTGGGGAGATCTGTTTTAATACAGGAACAACCGGTTATCAAGAGATTTTTACAGATCCATCTTATTTTGGACAAATCATGGTAACGACCAATGCGCATATTGGTAACTATGGTATTGATGAGGATGATACCGAATCAAATCAAATTCAGATTGCTGGATTAGTTTGTAAAAACTATAACATCAACTACAGCCGCAAAATGGCTGATGAATCGATCCAAAGCTACTTTGAGGAAGGAAATTTAGTTGGTATTTCTGATGTGGATACCCGTTCATTAGTGCGACATATTCGTGATAAGGGGGCGATGAATGCGATTATTTCTTCAGAAACATTGGATGTTGAAGAATTAAAACGTCAATTGGCGGAGGTTCCTTCAATGGATGGTCTTGAATTGTCTTCGAAAGTAACGACAGCTGAGCCTTATTTCTTCGGTAATGAAAATGCTTCGTTGCGTGTTGCAGTTTTGGATTTGGGAATCAAGAAAAATATCTTGCGCAATTTTGAGGCTCGTGATGTATATACAAAGGTTTTTCCTGCGAAGACAACATTTGAAGAAATGGAGCAGTGGAATCCGGATGGTTATTTCATTTCCAATGGTCCTGGCGATCCAGCACCGATGGATTATGCTATCGAGACTGTAAAAGCTATTTTAAACGCAAATAAACCGATGTTTGGTATTTGCTTAGGTCACCAGATTTTAGCATTGGCAAATGGCATCCGCACAAGCAAGTTGCATAATGGACACCGTGGTATCAACCACCCCGTGAAGAACATTATCGCCAACCGTTGTGAAATTACGTCGCAGAACCACGGTTTTGGAGTTGTGGCTGAAGATATCCAAAATTCTGAGAACGTCGAAATTACACACGTCAATTTGAACGATCAGTCTATTGAAGGTATCCGTATTAAAGGACAGAAAGCATTTTCGGTGCAATATCATCCAGAATCATCACCGGGTCCACATGACTCGCGCTACTTGTTTGATGATTTTGTAGCAATGATCAAAAACTAAATTGCACAATATTCTATAAAAAACCCTTCAGATTTTGAAGGGTTTTTTATTGTTTTTAGTTGAACAGTTATGCCGATGGAGCATATTTTATTTCATAATAAATAGGGGAATAAATACATTTTTTATTATATTTGATTGTGAAAAATGTCTGTAGATAAGAGTGTGTCTTATCTACACTAAGTAATGAAAATAAATTATAGTCTAATAAAGAGATGAGTTTAATTATCGATGTTCATGCGCGTCAAATTTTGGATTCGCGCGGTAACCCTACAATTGAGGTAGATGTTACTACACAAAATGGTTTTGTTGGTCGTGCAGCTGTTCCTTCAGGTGCTTCAACTGGTATTCACGAAGCAGTAGAATTACGTGATGGTGACAAGTCAAAATATCTAGGAAAAGGTGTTTTGAAAGCTGTTGAGAATGTAAACACTAAAATTGCAAAAGCGCTAGAAGGTGTAGATGTTTTCGAGCAAAATGCCATCGATAAAATCATGATTGATTTAGACGGTAGCGAAAATAAAGGAAACTTAGGCGCAAATGCTATTTTAGGAGTTTCTTTAGCTGTAGCGAAAGCTGCTGCACAAGAGTCACGTCAACCATTATACCGTTATATCGGTGGTGTAAATGCGAACACGTTACCTATTCCTATGATGAATATCATCAATGGTGGTTCACACTCTGATGCACCTATCGCATTTCAGGAATTTATGATCATGCCAGTGGGTGCGCCTTCATTCTCTGAGGCTTTGCGTTGGGGTACTGAGGTTTTCCATACGTTGAAAAAAATCTTACATGACAGAGGTCTTTCAACTGCAGTAGGTGATGAAGGTGGTTTCGCGCCAACTTTTGAAGGTACTGAGGATGCTATCGAAACAGTTTTGAAAGCGATTGAAATTGCCGGTTACAAACCTGGTCAAGATGTTTGTTTAGCGTTGGATTGTGCTTCTTCTGAGTTCTACAAAGATGGTAAATACGATTATACTAAATTTGAAGGTGATAAAGGAGCTGTGCGTTCTAGCGAAGAGCAAGCAAGCTATTTGGCTGAATTAACAGCTAAATACCCTATTATTTCTATAGAAGATGGTATGGCTGAAGATGATTGGGCTGGTTGGAAAACATTGACTGACAAAATCGGTGACCATGTTCAATTAGTAGGTGATGATCTTTTTGTTACCAATACAAAACGTCTTCAACAAGGAATCGATACTCATACAGCAAACTCAATTTTAGTGAAAGTAAACCAAATTGGTTCATTGACTGAAACAATCAATGCGGTTACTTTAGCTCAAAATTCTGGTTACACTTCTGTGATGTCACACCGTTCGGGCGAGACTGAAGATGCGACTATCGCTGACTTAGCTGTAGCACTGAACTGCGGTCAGATTAAAACTGGTTCTGCTTCACGTTCTGATCGTATGGCTAAATACAACCAATTGTTACGTATTGAGGAGGAATTGGGTGGTAATGCACGTTTCATCGGTAAAAACTTTAAATACGCTAAAAAATAAGCGAAAGCTTATTTTTTATATAAAAAGCCGAAGTATTTTCTACTTCGGCTTTTTTTGTGGGCAAAATATGCTGAATGATTTTTTCTATAGTTGGCTTTAGCACCGGAACTGATATCCTGTCTTAGAATAATGTATTTCCTGTGTTTTTGTTGGGATAGGTTAAATCCAAGTCGAATGTTGTATTCAGTTTTTTGATAAAATGTGTTGCCAGTAATGGCGATTCTATCTCAATATTCTGGTGGATAAAGAAATACAGTTTTTGCAACCCGTTTTCGCGCCATAGTTTCAGCACATCGATCCATTGATCTAGGCGATCGTAATCTGACGCGTGGTTGGCACCTACATACCGTATAAAAGCAGTCGGTGTGGTTAAGCGCATATGAAGCATGTCTCTACGGCCTGCGGTATCGACCAGTACGTTGGTCACGTTGGTTTCCTCCAGCAGCGCATAGAGTTCTTTTGTTACTTCGGGTTTGGAAAACCAATCTTTATTTCGTACCTCTAAGGCTAGAGGGACTTCTTTTGGCCAGTCATGAAGAAATAGTTTTAGACGGGCCATATCCTTTGGACTATAATTGTCGTGCATCTGTAAAAAGGCCATTCCCAGTTTCTCATCGAAATGAACAATGGAATCTGTAAACAACTTCACTTTATCACCCGTATTTAATAATCTGCTAAAATGGCTGATGGATTGTGGGATTTTTGGGAAGAACTTGAAGTTGGAAGGTGTTTTCTTTTTCCAGGTTTCTACCTGGTCTATGCCGGGCGAATTGTAGAATGTGGCATTGAGTTCAATGCTGTTAAATTGCGTGGAGTAATAAGCAAGTTCGTCTTTTGTACCTCTGGGGTAAAAGCCTTTTAAATCTTGTTTATTCCATTTTGCACAGCCTACAAATACCTCAAAAGGTTGACCGTTTTTGAAATGCTGTAATAGGGTTAAGGTTTCCGGTGGAGTAGGAGGAAGGGTAAAATCGATTTCCTCCGGATGTTCAACTTGGCCGAATTTCATATTAGTTTTTTCTTAATTTATAATCAAATAATAGATGAGCCAACAGTGCCAATACCGTATAACATGTGCCTACGACAATAACACCGGGCCATTGGAAGTGTTGCCATGCTTGTGCAGCAAAAAAAGTGCCTGTTGATCCGCCAATAAAATAACTGACCATGTATACGGTGTTTAGTCGGTTGTTGGCCCCGAGGTTCAGCGCATAGAAATCGCTTTGATTTAGGATGTGCATCGACTGTAGACCAAGATCAATGAGAATAACACCAAGAATGAGACCCCAATAGGTATAGCCAAAGAGGGTAAATAATAACCAGCTGAATAACATCAATAAGATCGCATATAAGATGATTTTTGCTTTGCCTATATAAATGGTTAGTTTATTGACAAAAGCAGCGGCAAGCGCACCACAGGCACCTACGAGACCAAAGGCTCCTGCAGTTGCGGGGCCATCAAAAAAAGGTGGGGCCGAAAGATGGAAAACAAGCGTTGTAAAAAATGCGGAAAAAGCCCCAAATCCCATAGCTCCACGAAATGCAGCCAACTGTAATACAGGTTGTTTTCTGGCAAAGTTCCAGACTGATCGCATCAATTCCTGGTAAGAACCTTTAAAATTTGGCAGTACCTCCGGTAGCTTGATCGCTATGGCGATGGCTGTAATGACCATAATTGCTGAGGCTATCCAGTACATTTCGCGCCATCCGAAGTAGGAGCCGACAAACCCGCTTACAACCCTAGATAGTAATATACCAATCAGCAGGCCCGACATGACCATTCCGATCGCTGAAGCCTGCTTTTCTTTGCTCGCAAGCTCGGCGGCCATGGGCACAAAAACCTGCGGAATAACGGAGGTGAAACCTATCATAAAGCTGAATAGCAAGATCGATAGGATAGAAGTGGACATGGCCATACCGACTAAAGAAAAAATAATGAAAAAGAAATCGATCAAGATCATTTTTTTTCGCTTAAACATATCCCCTAAGGGGACGATCAGTAACAGGCCAAAGGCATATCCGATCTGCGTTAACATGGCCGAATTACTGACCATGGCCTCGTCAATATGTAGGTCTTTGGCAATCAGGTCCAATAGTGGTTGATTGTAATAATTATTGGCGACAACCAAGCCTGTGGCGATGGTCATCAGCCACAAGGTTGCTTTGGATATTTCGTTTTCGGAATCTATTGTTTGCGACATGAGCGACTAATGTAATTCATCCCAGAGATCCTGAAATTTTTGTTTCAATGCTGCAACTTCCTGTTCCAATTGTCCAATTCGTTCGAGTGAGGTCTGGTCGTTCGAGGAGCTGCCTGCAGGAACGCTATTTTCATACGCTTCCAGGTTGATATCTCCTAATAAATGAATATAGCGGACTTCTTTATGCCCCATTTGTTTAGGCAGGGACTTCAAGTAGCCTTCTTGTGCCAATTTTTCCAATTGTTCATTGATTTCGCCCAATGATTCAAATTCATAAAGTCTTCCAGAGTTTGAATTAATTTCCCCGGCGGTCATTGGACCTCTGAGTAGTAATAAACAGACAATGGTTAATTCGGAAGGAACCAGTGGAAATTGTATGGCAAAATTGTGTTTATACTTTGTTACGCGAGATCCTCCGCCAACAACTGTTGAGATTAAGCCCTTTTTCTTTAATATATCCAATGTAGCGATAATATCTTCTTCTGTATATTGTACAACCGGTTTGCGGGAAGTCTTTTGATTACAAGCAGCTTGTAAGCTGTTGATTGTCATTGGATAATATTCTGGGGTTACTTTTGATTTTTCGATTAGTGAGCCTAGTACACGTTGTTCCATGGCAGACAATTGGGGCAAATGAGTTGTTTCCATTTATCTTGAAGAATATAAATTTATGATTGAATACAAGTATGCTGTTATGCAATGTAACATTGGCTTGCAGTTTGTTCCTTCTCAAAGATGCCCTTTTTCTCCTACAACTCCAAAAGATCTTTTTCTTATCTTCGCATGAGTAATAGAAGATTTTAAGGTGCTTAAGATAGCTTTTCGTCAAGAATTTGTCCATCCCGTCAAAGAGGGGCATCGATTTCCGATGCTGAAATACGAGTTGATTCCTTTACAATTAAAGCATGAAGGGCTGGCAGATGAGTCAAGTTTTTTCAGTCCTGAACTAGCAAGCTTTGAGACATGCTGTTTGGTCCATGATCCAGTGTATGTAAAGCAGTTGTTTGAGCTTACTTTGGATTCGAAAATGATCCGTAGAATAGGTTTTCCATTAAGTCAAAGCCTTGTTGATCGGGAGCGATATATCTTAGATGGGACGATCCGAAGCGCCGCATATGCACTTGAGTATGGTGTTGCTTTTACCATTGCAGGGGGGACACATCATGCCGGTTATGATTTTGGTGAAGGCTTTTGCCTGATGAACGATCAAGCGACTGCCGCCGGGTACCTGTTGAAGCATAACTCTGCAGGTCGTATCCTTATTATTGATCTGGATGTACACCAAGGAAATGGTACTGCGCATATTTTTGAGGGGCATAATCAGGTGTTTACCTTTTCAATGCATGGCGAGAAAAACTATCCCTTTGTCAAACAGCGTTCCCATTTGGATATCGGCTTGGAAGATCAGGTTACTGATGCGGAATATCTCACTTTATTGGAAGAAAATTTGGTTGATGTGTTCCGGAAATTTGAGCCTGATTTCGTTTTCTATCAGGCTGGAGTAGATATTTTACAAACAGATAAGCTGGGGAAATTGAATTTAAGCAGCAGTACCTGCCGTCGAAGAGATGAATTGGTCTTTCATATGTGCCATAAACACCATATCCCTATTCAGGTAAGTATGGGCGGAGGTTATTCTCCTGAAATTAAAGATATTGTCAATGCACATTGCCAGACTTTTAGAATAGCAATAGATTTATATAATTTATAAGATAAGAAATATGTTTTTTCACCAAGATGCAACTTTTGAAGCGTTATCCATTCATCGTGTAGGCAATAAAGCGCAAGATGAATTTTATATTTTGTCGGATGCCCCGGTATCTCTTGAAGGAGATGAAGTGTTACCTGGACTATTGATGCAGTATTTTATGAGTCCTTTTGCAAAGGTGAATGAGGTATATCGCTTATATCATCCGAATGGAGAGCTGGAACTGAATGAGATTTTCTATTTTGCAAGACAGTATTTTAAGGAGCAGCTTCCATTTCACGATTTTTCCCAACAAATTTCAAAACACCTTTATGAGGTATCCAGCCATCCAAAAATTAAAGCTGGGGAGGTGTACGTAGTTGCCTTAAAGAATGTACAGATCGAAGGGGAAGAACATGATGCCATTGGTATATTCAAATCGGAGAATAAAGAGACTTATTTGAAAGTATATCCGGAGCAAGGTGCTTTTATGTTGGAATATGAGCAGGAGGCGATCAATATCAATAAACTGGACAAAGGCTGTATTATTATCAATGTAGAAGAAGAAGAAGGTTATAAGGTGCTGGTTCTCGATCAGACAAACCGTCAACAGGAGGCAGTATACTGGAAAGATGAGTTTCTACAGCTGCGCGTGCGTAACGATAACTTCAATCAAACAGGGAATTATCTAAAAGTCTATAAGAACTTTGTTCAGGAAAAACTAGATGAGACATTTGAACTGGAGAAAGCGGACAAAATTGATTTGATGAACAAATCCATGAATTACTTTAAGGAAAAAGAAACTTTTGTCCAAGAAGAATTTGAGGAGGAAGTATTGGGCAATCCGCAGGCTATTGCTTTATTTCAGGACTTTAAAGCTGGTTTTGAAGACGAATTTGACTCGCCATTTCAGGCAAGTTTTGAAATAGCAGATAAAGCGGTGAAAAAAATGGAATCTTCTTATAAGTCTGTTTTAAAGCTGGATAAGAATTTTCATATCTATGTTCATGGCAAACGTGAATATCTTGAGAAGGGGTACGATGAGGATAAAGGCATGAATTATTACAAGGTCTATTTTGAGAACGAAAGTTAATCGTTTTATAGCTTATTTGAATGGAGAAACGCGATAAAATAGCTGTTTTCACGGTAGTATTACTTCTGATTGGAATTTTTATTTTCTCCTTGGTTGAGCAACATAGCCAATGGATTGAGGCGTTTTATGCACGCGGGTTTTACCGTTCCTATAGTCATGTGCCAAGATTTATTTTTGGGTATGTTCCCTTTAGTTTAGGTGACCTATTTTATGTCCTAGTCGTTGCATTTCTACTCTATTCAATTGCTAAATTGATCGGAAATTTATGGAAAGGAAGATGGAAAAGTTCCTTTCGTTCGGTTATGGCTATGATCAATTTGGTATTAGGTCTCTATTTTTTCTTTTACCTATCATGGGGTATGAATTACTATCGTGAACCAATTAGTATAAATGCCAATTTGAAAGTTGATAGCTTAAAGTTAGCGGATTATCTCGTGGTTTTGAATGGGTTTTTGGACAGTACAAATAATCTGCGGGAACATGTGGATCCATCCGAATGGGAAGAGCATAAAGAAACTATTCAAAGGGATTTGAATACATGGGTACAAAAGGATACGGCTTTTGCAGATTTCCTGTCAAGAGGTCAAATTAGGGCAAAATCACCCATAAATAGCAGGATAGTTTCTTTTTTTGGTGTCTCAGGTTATTTTAATCCGTTCACTCATGAAGCACATGTTAATAAAGCCATGCCGGTAACCTTTTTACCTTTTACTACAGTGCATGAACTTGCGCATCAACAGGGAATTGGTTTTGAAGACGAGGCGAATTTTATCGCTTTTGCTCGCTTACAGCGACATCCACAGATCTTTTACCGATATTCGGCTTATCTACAGACCACACTGTATATGTTACGTGAACTGCAGGGCATGTATCCTGATTTAGGAAAAGATTACAAGGGAAGATTAAGCGCAAAAGTATTGAACGATATGGAAAAAGAAAGGTATTTCTGGAGTCAATACACAGGTTGGGTCGACGATGTGATGGGATTGTTTTATAATCAATACCTCAAGCACAACAATCAACAGGAAGGCATAGCACGATACGATCGGATGACACGGTTGGTGTTGGCCTATGAGCTTAAAAGAAGAGGTTGTAGATAATAATGAGTCCATTAAAAAAGGCGTATTAGAGAATAATACGCCTTTTTTATGGATTAAGGAATTTTGTTATTGTGTTGAAATTAGTTCAAATGTACCTTCAGTTCCGGCACTGCCCGAATAAATTTGCCCTTGAGGCAAGCCTCTCAATCCGGTGGGAGCGGTTTTAATCCGATCATAGATGTTTCTCAAGTCCGTGTTTGCATTGACAGCCCGCCCACCTGCTGCAACATCTCCATAAATATAATTAGGCGCTTTTTTATTTGTTGTCTGAGGTTTAAGGCTACCAGTTGTTAAATTGACTTTAATTTTTCCTCCGTTACCATTCGGAAAAGTTTTGGTGCCATTAAAAGCGTCATCTCCCTTTGCAATGATATAAAGAGAACCTAATTTTTGAAAATTAGCATTGATGTCAAAATTTGCACCATTATTCTTTCCATCTGTTCCATAGATGGTTGCTTTATTTCCAATTTCAGCATAACCAATTGTTAGCTTGACATTTTTCTTACCATAGAACGAAAGGGTAGAATTGTCTTTCATGATTAAGGTATCGATGTGCATGACAACAGTAGAGTCTCTATTATCGATATTTTTTTTCGCTTTTTTGCCAATTTCCAGTTTAGAAATATGTTGTGTTTCTTGTGCTTTCCCAGTGAAGGTCATTGCAAAGCAAAGAAAAAAGCCTAGAATAAATTTAAATTTCATAAAACTTTTAATTAATTGTAACTAACTAGTAGTTTGACAAATAAAAGGTAAAAGAGTTTAAAATTTAGCGAGATATTTTACAATTAATTTGGCAGTTTTCTCTGATGCGCCAGGAGAACCTAGCTTTTCGGCTAAAATATCATAGTTTTCCATCACACTTGCACGGTGAGCTTTGTTATTGATAAGTTCACCTACTTCATAGGAGATATCGTATGCCGTGCATTCGTCTTGAATCAATTCCCGTACTGATAAGAAATTGTTAATTAGATTGACTAGTGAGATAAATTTAACCTTGATGACTAATTTGGCAATCCATACCGATATTGGGTTAGCTTTATAAACGACAACCTGAGGTACTTTCAAGATACCTGTTTCGAGTGTAGCCGTTCCACTCGTTACGACTGCGGCTTCTGCGTTATGGAGAATGTCGTAGGTTTGATTGAAAATTACGGGAATATCAATACCTTTAAAAAATTGCTTGTAGTAGGCTTCATCAAAATTAGGCGCACCGGCAATGACAAATTGATGTACAGGAAAGAAAAATGGAAGTTCGGCCATGATGGGAAGGAGGTTGGCAATTTCCATTTCGCGGCTTCCGGGTAAAAGGGCGATCAAGGGTTTTTCTGAAAATCCATGCTGCTCCCTGAACTTTGGGTTGAATTGATAGGCTGAAATCGCATCCAACAGCGGGTTTCCAACGTAATCAACGGGCATGCGCCACTTTTTATAAAAATCTACCTCAAAAGGCAGAATACAAAACATATGGTCGACAATCCGTTTGATTTTCTTTACGCGGCCTTGATTCCAGGCCCACACTTTAGGGGAAATATAATAACATGTTTTGATGCCATTTTTTTTTGCAAAATCAGCAATTTTCAAATTGAAGCCAGGGAAATCTATAAGAATGACAGTATCCGGTTTTTCTTTCAATAGATCATTTTTAACAAGTTTGAGATTCCTAGATATCTTGGGCAGATTTTTTAAAACCTCTATAAATCCCATAAACGCCATTTCTGAAGTATGTATCAAGGCTTTTTTTCCCGCCTCTGCTTGCATGAGATTGCCCCCTACGATTTGGAAAGTCGCATCGGGGTCTTCAATTTTTAGTGCTTTAATAAGATTGGCACCATGTAAGTCTCCTGAAGTTTCACCTGCAATAAGATAGTATTTCATATGTCAATGATTTTATTCTTTATGATCTTATGAGATATCTTTTTTTCGTTAAAACTGCGTTTAGTCTTAACCATGGATATTTCATTCAAATGATCGTTTTTGAACTGTTAAAGATAAGATTATTCTAGGTATATGATGAATTCGAGCATATTATTCCATATCTTTAATTAAAGATGTTCAAGTTTTGAAGAAAATATCCGAAGTATAAAAGGTAAATAGTAATTTTGTCTTATGCAACGATTGTGGTCCTTAATAAGAAATAAGTATTTGTTAGCCGCTTTGGCTTTTCTCGTGTGGATGTTGTTTTTTGATCGAAATGACTTTGCCACGCAGTATAGTTATCAAAAGCAGAAAGCGAATTTGGAAAGTGAACGCTCCTTCTACCTTAAGGAAAATGCGGCTATCATTAAAACAATAAACGATATTCGATCAAATCCGCAGGAAGTACAACGTATTGCACGTGAGAAGTATAAGATGAAAAAAGATAATGAAGATATTTATGTGATTACTAAAGTAGCACCTAAAGAGAATCATTAAGATCTACGATATGGTATAAAATGAGAAACAACGGCCATCATGTTTACATGACGGCCGTTGTTATATAGTATATAGATATGGGTATTTTAATTTGCGGCTTGGGCTACTAGACCAATATATAAAGGTTTCTTTTCATCATTAGCCTTGCCTATGAGTATTAATGAATAATAATAACCTTCAACCAATTTAATGTCGCTACGTGTTGCGATAGTTTTTCCGGCTTTATCACGAGCGGTGACAGTGAATGTGCCACTCTTTTGAGCAATAAATCCCTGATGGGCACTTGCTGAATTTTGTGTTTCTTGTGCTCTATTGGTCCATTCTGAGGGGGAAGCCTGATCGCCTATTTTCAGGGTAACTAAATCTGTACCTTCAGCAAGATTAAAGAAGCGTAAACCAGACTCTGTATTTTTGATGTCTTTATTGATTCGATCTGTTGTGATCACCTGTACGGGTTTGGCTTTAGTTCCAAATAAAAAGGATGTATAGATGGTGCTATCTTTGATTGTTACAGTTGTATCCGTTAATTTCGTGTTATATTCAGCGGAGACTGCAATTCTACGTGCTCCTGTAAATAGCCCAATTTGAGCATAACTCTTGAATCCCAATGGATAATTAGGGTTTTGAAGCGGGCCGCCGTCTGCAAAATATATAACTGCATTGGCATCCGTGTATCCATTAACCATGGTAAGCAATGCGGCAGGAATTGGCTGGTCATCGTTATCTTTTAGACAGCTTGTTAAAAAGAATGCCGCTAAAGCAATAGCAATAAAATTAAATAATCTATAGTTTTTCATAACCGTGTAATATTAAAATTTGTTTTTGTGACTCACATTGCGCTTGTGTTGTCTATTATACGGAGATGACTGACACTTTGCTACAGCGATTTGTAAAAATAATAAAAATCCATATTCAGACCTCGTTTTTTATTCCGATGACCTTTGTAAATGAATATATAAAGTAGTTGGTTGGACCGACAGCGGATCAATAAGGGTTTCTAGGCAAAATTTAGTCGGTGTGAGGGGAGGGATTTGGTTATGTTCGCTGCGCATTCTGATTCTGGTTCGTGTTTGGTTTAGCGCGAGGATTTGGATTGTTAAACTAGTAATCCTAATTTTGAAGTATGAACAATAGAATCAAAAGAATTGCGAAGGGAATGTTTGAGCAGTTTAGGCATCGTAAAATTACGGAATCTGAATTTGTACAGGCGGAGGCAAAAGCGAGGAATCTAGGAGGCTATATGGACGACTTCAACGTATTAATTGCGATGTGTAAGGACACCATTACGGGGAAGTATAAAATGGACAAATGGAATTTATCGATTATTATTGGAACGATACTTTATGTGGTTTCGCCAATTGATGCAATTCCCGATTTTATTCTCGTGGGCGGGTGGATAGATGATGTGGCCATTGTGGGTTATGCGATTCGCAAACTCAGCGCTGAGATGGAACAGTACAAGCGTTCAAAGTTTCCTGTCGAAACGAGATAAATAAAAAAAGCTACTTTTCTAAAGTAGCTTTTTTTATTTATTATTGAAGTTCAATTAGTGCTTAAAGTGTCTAACACCTGTTGTCACCATGGAAATTCCTTTTTCATTGGCCATATCAATTGATAATTGATCTTTAATTGAACCACCTGGTTGTAACACTGTTGCTATTCCAGCTTCCGAAGCAATCTCCACACAATCAGGGAAAGGGAAGAAGGCATCAGATGCCATCGCACAGCCTTTAAGGTCAAAACCGAAAGAAATTGCCTTCTCAATAGCTTGTTTCAAAGCATCTACACGAGAAGTTTGCCCTACGCCTGAAGCTAACAAAGTACCATTTTTAGCAAATACGATTGTATTTGATTTGGTGTGTTTTACAATTTTGTTTGCAAAATAAAGATCCTCCAGTTGTTCAGCAGTTGGCTCTACTTGCGTTACCGTAACCATTTGTTCAGGTCCTTCAATCGTATTGTCTTTATCTTGAAGAATGACGCCGTTCAATAAAGTTTTGAACTGTTGTCCAGGTAATGTAACCTCTTTACGAACCAAAATAATTCTGTTTTTCTTTGCGGTAAGTATAGCAATCGCTTCTTCAGAATAAGAAGGTGCAATCAACACTTCGAAGAATAATTTATTGATCTCTTCAGCTGTTGCCGCATCAACTTGTCCATTCGTTATTAAGACTCCACCGAAAGCTGAAACAGGATCACATGCTAAAGCATCTAACCAAGCTTGTTTGATTGTTGACCGTGAGGCAACCCCACAAGCATTTGTGTGTTTTAAGATCGCGAATGTAGGCTCTGTGAACTCATCAATCAAAGCAACGGCAGCATCAACGTCAACCAAATTGTTGTAAGATAGCTCTTTACCGTTCAATTTATCAAACATCTTATCTAAGTCGCCGAAGAAAATACCTTTTTGGTGCGGGTTTTCACCATAGCGCAACACCTGCGCTTTTTGCTCAGATTGTTTAAAAACCTGAAGCGGATTTTCTTGATTGAAATAGTTGAAGATTGCCGTATCGTAATGTGAGGATGTATTGAATGCACGTTTAGCAAATTCTTTACGTTGTTCCAACGACGTATTACCTTCTTGGTTTGCTAGTATTTCTTCCAATTCTTTGTAATCATTTTTGGAAGAGATAATAACCACATCGTTAAAGTTTTTAGCGGCAGCGCGTATCAATGAAATTCCACCGATATCTATTTTCTCGATAATATCTTGTTCCGATGCACCGGAAGCAACAGTTTCTTCAAAAGGATACAAATCCACAATAACCAAATCGATCTCAGGTATTTCATACTGAGCAAGCTGTTGTTGATCCGACTCAAGCGGGCGGCGCGCCAAGATACCGCCAAATACTTTTGGATGCAATGTTTTTACACGGCCTCCTAAAATAGAAGGGTAGCTGGTGAGGTCTTCAACTGGAACAACATCTATACCTAAATCTTTGATAAATGTTTCTGTTCCACCAGTGGAATAGAAGGTAACACCGTATTTGTTTAATAATTCAACTAAAGGAGCGAGGCCGTCTTTATAATAGACTGAAACCAATGCATTTTTAATCTTTACAGGATGGTTCATTATGATGGATTTGTTTCGTGGCGCAAAGATAGGTATTTAAAATTTTGATATCAATAAATCAAGTACTTTAAATAGAAAGGAGAATCTGTTTACGAGATTCTCCTTTCTAGATTGTTTTAATTTTATACCAAATTGAGCTTTAATTTTAGCTCTTCAGAAATTTGGTTGGTGATTTCCCAGATTGGCTCTGGTTCATCGGTATTGTTAAATATGACCTGATCGCAAGTGTCCTGATAGGGCAGTAGGTACTCGTTGTAGGAGGGTAGAACATGGTTTACCCATTTGTACATGACATCATCTTCAAAGTATCCCCGTTCGACCAGATCGCGGTGTAAGCGTCGTCTTAACGCGATATCCTGATCAGCGCTTAAAAATATCTTATGATTGATTAAATTATTTATCTCTGTATAATAGAAAATGAATAGACCTTCAATAATTAAAATCGGTGCCGGTTTAATCTCTAATATTTTGGGTGTTAATGAAGGGTTGTTAAATGTATACTCTTCTTTATATATTGTCTCACCGTTAAAGAGAGCCTTGATATCTTTATAAAAAGCATCTCTGTCGATTGATGTCGGAATATCGAAGTTATAGAGCCTATTTTCCTCCTGAGTTTTAGTATTGGCAGGGATGTAATAATCATCTTGGGAAATTAAGGTCACCTCATGTGGGTTAAAATGTTTTAAAAAGCTATTTAAAAAAAAAGTCTTCCCAGAACCACTACTTCCGGCAATTCCTATGACATACGGTTTGTTATTCATTCTTACTATGCTATAAAAGCTATTTTATTCTGTTAATTTTCTAGAGGTAATCCATACGCAATTTCAACCTGGAAGCGTTTATCAAGTGCGCCTATGCTCGCGGCGGCAGACTTTGACAACACGACAATTGCATTTTGGTTTTCGGCATTATCATTAAATTTACCAACCACTTTTGCATAAGTCACACTTTTGGTCATTGGGTTAGTAATTTTTAAAATAGTACCTACTGGAGCTGACTTATGAAGAGCGAGGTTGCTTGTACCTTGAGATGATAGCCCATCAATCCAGACGCCAATACCACGTTCGGACTTTTCACGTATTCCGTAGCGGTTTGTTGAAATTTGATTTTCTTCTTTATCATCACCGTCAGTAGAATCGGGGCTTATAATTTCGATTCCTTTAGGTTCAACTAATTTTGGCCGTTCAGGAGGCAGGGGCTGATTGGGGATCATGAGTTTCATTCCACCGCCAATAACATTATTTTTTAAGTTATTTGCTTTTTTGATGTCTTCAACAGAAATACTGAACCTTTTAGATATGGCATAAAGTGTCTCTTTCTCACCAACGATATATTCCGTGAAACCTTCTTGCTGCTGCGGATTACGCGGATTTTGCACTGTCGTATTTCCACGGCCATTGTTTACTGTTGATTTCGCTTTTCGACCTGTTGGAATCTTTACAATTTGACCCAGGCTTAATGTTCCATTACCGTTTATTTGGGTCAATTGGCCTACCGTCGTTTTATACTTTTTACTTAACTGGTAATAATTATCTCCTTTTTCAATTTTGAACAGCACGTATTCTTCACCATTGATTGCTTCTGTTCCTACTGAATCAGGGATAAAATCAGCGCGTAAAGAAGTTGAGTTTTTTGCTTCAACTTGTTGAATAGCTAATATCGCGATGGATAGAATAGCTATCTTTTTATATGTCTTTAATTCGAATAAAACTTTCATATATTTTGCAATTATACTAAATACGAAACAAACTCCCGTTTATTATCTGTCAAAAGGAATATTTGTTCGTGAATAAGAAAATAAATGTTGAAGAGCTTTAGTTCCAGCTTGGAAACTGCAATAATAGACTCTATCAATGTTTCTCTTGTGGATTGCACTAGCCTGATTTGATAACAATTGTTTCTGTCTTTTTCATAGAAAGCCCAAATAAAGTAGTCATTCACTGTATTTATCCAGATTTCACCATCAATTGGGAAATCCTTCAAAAAAAGGGGTATTTCACCATTGTAGATAATAGGATAGACGAGCTCGCTAGCATAAGGTTTAAAGAAAATTTCATTTTTGCTTTCAATCGACATCGATTGGAGGTTCAAAAATAATTGGAAGCCTTCTGCTATTACTTTTGGTCTAATAAGCACGCCTTGATCAACCATACCGATGAATATGTAGTTGAACCAGGTTTCTTGAAGCTGCGGATTGTAGCAATCGATTACCTGTATGCCTGCGTCAATAGGTGAATTATTGGCGATCTTCTTAAGTATTAATTTTTTGCATTGAATTCCTGCTAGGACCCACTCTTTGGCTATTGCCTTGAAGTCTTGTAATACGTAAGTTCCTTCAAAAGTGATGACATTAAAATAGGGAAAGGTATCATCTGGATTTCTTGTCTCTATAGCGATCAATTTATTCTCCGCATCGATTTCTATCCGCCAAATGGGGTATGTAAAAATGAAATTGAATGCTTTTGAAATTGTGTGATTTGCCATGTAATTTTCAATCCAAGGGGACAAACTTAGATAAAGTTACTTTTATATACAAGTATAATCACGCGTAAACTGATTTTATCGTGTTTTATGTTTGTTTTAAACAATATTTTTCTCAAAAAAAAGTCCAGACATAGCTGGACTTTTTTTTGAGAAAAATACTGTTTAAAATTTAGAACCAATTGTTAGTACAACATTAGTCCGTTGATTTTTTATATCGGCTACCGGACTAGCATTATTCCAGTAGTTCTCATTAATCAAATACGGGCTTTCTTTGTAGTTGACTGCATTATACGCACCGGTCAAATCAACATACATGCCGCGGCCAAGTTTAGCGCCGATACCTAAAGATGCTGTATAATTCGTGTAGTCTGCATTTTTATAGGGGTTACCACTGTAATTGAAACCAGCTCTTCCGCTGAATACATTATCAAACATCACTTCACCACCAATTCGGGCATTAAATGCACCTTGGTAAGTATCTTTGATGTTTTGATTCATGTTCTTTTCTAACGTTTTACTGTAATTTCCCACATCTTTAAAACGCATAGCGGCATAGTCTACCCATTCGACATCAGCCGTTATTAATCCTCTTGAGAATAATTGGCTTGCCCCAAGAGACAATTTATAGGGTGTATTCATGTTATACTCCAAGTAACTGTGCCCTGCGTCATCACTGGTTCTATACTCTTTAAATGATTTGTCTTCATTTGGTCTGAAGTAACGGAACTCAGAATTGCTATATGATTCATCCCGGATGCTCATAAATGTAGGTGACTTAGCGGTGAATCCCATGCTAAACGTTGGCGTAAATTTATAGATTACCCCAAGTTTAAAGTCTACACCGGTACCATCAGTGGCTTGCGCATAATCATCATATAATTCATAATCTTTATCCAACATGGCATACTTTTGGGCATTGGTTGGTTTTAAAAATTCTGAATCTTTGTTGATGGCTTTTAATTGGTCGGCGGTCATTGTTTGACCATATTCAGTAAACCAGCTGGAATTGTCGTACGTAAACGCAGTGAAACCTAAAGAGGCTCCCAAATACAATTTGTTGCTATAATTCGCACCAAATGACAAAACAGATTCGGATTTACTACCTTTTTCTAAGATCGAGTTTACTTGATTAAAGCCATTTTTTCCATCAAAAGTTCCGCCAACAGTAATTGGGATATAGGCGCCCGCATTTTTGGGGTCTACGTCGAATAACAAAGAGTTGTTATAGACTTCCTGGCCCCAGCCTTGAGTTCCTCCGACATCTGAAAGACGGTCTGAATAAGCATCTGATATCGAACTCGTATTATTTACTCCTCGATATTCTAACAGGTTGTTATAGACGTAATTTCGGTTGTAAGCAATACCAACATTGAAATTTAACCAGCCTCGATCTAAGTTCCCGCCATTGCGGTAAGTTGGTAAGTGAAAAACAATTCCAGCATTATCTAAGTTGAAATTGTTCTTGCTACTGTTTGAATTTTGACCAAAATAGTCGGTTTTGTTTTTATTGTTCAGGTACCTGCCAGTTACTGATATATCAGACTGATTGAAGTAACCCAAACCTGCGGGGTTACTCGTAATCGAACTTATATCTCCACCTAATGCGGTAGATGCATTTCCCATGGCCTTAAAACGAGCTGTTCCGCCATTGTCCCCTTGGGAGAATAAAAGTACATCTTTCGTATATTGCGCTTGAGTAGTCCCTGCTGCACCTAAAACGAATGCAGTTCCAAAAAGTAATTTTTTGATTGTCATATGCTAAAATATCGTCAATAATAATCAGTAGCACACAAGATGCTGCGTGCTACTGTTTAAATGCTTTTAACTATCGAGTACGTCCTCCACTTGATCTTGAGCTACCGCCTCCAGAGAAGCCTCCTCCCGAAGATCTAGAACTACCACCTCCAGAAAAACCACCGCTAGAGCGGGAAGATGAACCACTATCATAGCTTCTTGTTGGCGGAGTATACGACGGTCTTGACGTTGAGCTTGGGTTGCTGGAACGTGTTTCCATCGAACGGCTCATCGGACGAGATACCTCTCCCGAACTGTTTCGTGATCTGGAATCGTTATTATAATATCCGCTAGAGGTGCTACGTGTGTTGTTTGGATAGGAGCCATTGACTCTGTCTGACGTTCTTGAACGCATACCGTCTGAGTAAGCTCTGTTCGAAACGCCATCTGATGTTCTTGTTCTTCCTCCAGTTCTATCGTATGAAGAACTCCGTGAAGATACCGTGCCATCAGAATTTCTTGATCTACTAGCAACGGATGTAATTCTGCCTCTAGAATCACGTGCTACGCCAGTACGGTCGTATCCTCCAGAACTCCGAGCAACACTGTTACGGTCATATCCACCTGAAGTTCGGGTTCGTGATGATGAACTGCGCGTGTTATAGTTATCTCTGTATACAGATCTACTTGATGCATAGCGTGGTCTTGAGTTACCCCAGTAGCCACCGCCCCAGTAACCGTTTCCATACCAACCAGATCCCCAATAGCCGCCGCCATACCAGCCACCCCAAGGTCTGTAACCGCCATACCAAGGAGAGCCCCAGCCCCAGCTAGATCCCCAACCCCATCCGAGGCCGATAGACCAGGATGAACCCCATCCAGAGTTCCATCCCCATCCCATTCCGAATGAAGGGCCGTATCCATACCAACCACCGAAACCATAACCATACCATGGATCAAAAAATGGGTCAAAGTACGTCATGCCCGGACTAGCGTAATAGAAACGATTGATACGGTTTGCATATTCAAGATCTTCATAGGAATCATTGTTGTAATCCTGATCAGAATATTCGTCATCATAGTAACCACCTTGTGCCTGTCCGTTTGGTTGGGACTGATCTGCATCTGTGTAATAGTAATCTGGGCTTTGATAAACCTTTTGTCTCGCTTGCCCATTATTGCCATAGACATCGTCGCCATAGATTTGCCTACTTGTACCGCAGGAACCAAGCATGAACGCTCCTGTTATGGCAAGTGCTCCGATAAATAATCTATTTTTTTTCATAATATCCTAAATCCTTATTTTCGATTATACAGCCTTATTTACTATCTTAGACGCAGATTTCTCGAAGGGGTTTAATCGAAGTAATCAAAAATACAAATATTTTTTATTGAACGCTTTTCGTATTAGAATTACAGACGGGATTTAACGTAATAATGTTACAATAATTTATCAATTTCATATGAGTAAAGGAATAACAAGTCGTGCTGAAGATTATTCGCAATGGTATAACGAGCTTGTGATCAAAGCTGATCTAGCTGAAAATTCAGCTGTACGAGGCTGTATGGTGATCAAACCATACGGGTACGCTATCTGGGAACGGATGCAAGCGATCTTAGATAAAAGATTTAAAGAAACAGGTCATAGCAACGCTTATTTCCCTTTATTCATTCCCAAATCGTTTTTTTCAAAAGAAGCTGCGCATGTGGAAGGTTTCGCTACCGAATGCGCGGTAGTAACTCATTATAGATTAAAAAACGATGGTACAGGTAAGATCGTAGTGGATGAAGAGGCGAAATTGGAGGAAGAGCTAATTGTACGTCCGACTTCTGAGACGATTATATGGAATACCTACCGTGGTTGGATTGAATCTTATCGTGATCTTCCAATTTTGGTCAACCAATGGGCCAACGTCGTACGATGGGAAATGCGTACACGTCTTTTCTTGCGTACTGCGGAGTTTTTGTGGCAGGAGGGCCATACAGCTCACGCATCCAGAGAAGAGGCTATTGAAGAAACCGAACGTATGCTTGATGTCTATGCGGAATTTGCTGAAAAGATATTGGCTGTGCCTGTTGTACGTGGTAGAAAAACAGAAAACGAACGTTTTGCGGGTGCCTTGGATACCTATTGTATTGAAGCATTGATGCAAGATGGAAAAGCATTGCAAGCAGGAACTTCTCATTTCCTCGGCCAAAACTTTGCAAAGGCGTTTGACGTGAAATTTACGTCTAAAGAAGGAAAATTGGAGCATGTTTGGGCGACTTCTTGGGGTGTTTCTACACGTTTGATGGGTGCATTGATTATGGCTCACTCAGATGATCAAGGATTGGTATTGCCACCAAAATTGGCACCAATTCAAGTTGTCATTGTTCCGATTTTTAAAACTGATGCAGAAAAAGCACAGATCGATGAATTCGTGAATCAGTTGACAAAAGAATTACGGGTGAACGACATATCCGTAAAATACGACGATCGGGACACTCAACGTCCGGGCTTTAAATTTGCAGAATGGGAGTTAAAAGGTGTTCCTGTACGTGTCGCAGTCGGGGCAAGAGATATGCAAAATGGTACGGTAGAATTAGCGCGACGTGATACCCAAACGAAGGAAACGGTTGCTCAGGAGGGCTTGGCCGGTACTATTGTACAATTGCTAGATACTATACAAGAAAATATTTACCAAAAAGCATTAAATTTCAGGACATCGCATTTCACTGAAGTGAATTCGTATGATGAGTTTAAAGAAGTGCTGGAAGGTAAGGGTGGTTTTATCTCTTGTCATTGGGACGGAACAACAGAAACAGAAAAACGCGTAAAAGAAGAAACCAAGGCAACAATTCGTTGTATTCCTCTGGATGCGAAAGAAGAGGAAGGTGTTTGTATCTTTACCGGGAAGCCTTCAAATCGTCGTGTACTCTTTGCAAAAGCCTATTAATAGTCTTATCAGAATATGAGGATACTCATTTTGGGATGTGGTTGGCTTGCAGAATCTTTTGCGCTACATATGAAGTATCAAGGCCATGAGGTTTGGGCTAGTACGACAACATCTGAAAAATACCATCGGCTTAATGCCGATGGTATTTTTTCATTTATTCTAGACTTTGATTATGAAAACTTTCCAGCAAGGATAGATTTACCTACTCAATTTGACTTCGTATTAAACAGTATTCCGGCAAGTCAGAAAAATAGTGTAGCGATTCTTGAAAACAGATTTTTGAATATTAAATCATTTTACAGGCACATTACTTGGAAGAAACAAGTCTTTCTGAGCTCTATTGGAATTTATCCGGATAAAGATGCTGTATTTGATGAATTCTATGCAGATACAACCGAGCTCTCATCAAAACTCTTGCTTGCTGAAGCATGCATGTTGGGATTGGCTGATACCATAATTTATCGATTAGGAGGTTTGTTTGGTAAAAACCGTGTTTTTGCCAAATATTTTTCCGAACGTATTTGTACGACGGGTGAACAGCCAGCCAATTTTGTTCATATCGATGATGTGATCAGACTGTTAGAGGCGGCATCTTGCAATGTGCTTAAACATACTGTATACAATGTTGTTGCTCCCTTACATCCTAAAAAAAAGGACGTAATTCTAGCGTCGGCAAAAAAATATGGCTATATTTTGCCACTTGCATTCGAAGCAACGAATACGATTCAAAAAATAGTTAGGGGTGAATTACTTCAAGAGGAACTGGAGTATGAATATGTCCTGCCTGATCCTTTGCAATTTTAATTCATTTTTATTTTAAAAAGAAAAATGAATTTGTGACTACCAAGGTGAAAAAATTAAATAATTTCATTATTTTAACATCAATTCTACTATGGGAAATTTAAGTAGAGGGTCATATTTGCGGGAATTTACCAATATCGAGAAATTTTTGCCAGATATTGGTGTTTTCCTTTGAACAAACCGATAATAGATTAGTATTTTAACAGCATATTATAATAGAGCCATGACAAATGTAGAGAGACATCAATATATCTTAAAACAATTAAAGGAAGTCGGCGTAGTTCAGGTAATTGATCTATGTGAGGAATTGGGCGTTTCCTCTGTGACCATTCGGAAGGATTTGACCTTGTTGGAAGATAGTGGATTGTTGTTTAGGACGCATGGCGGGGCAACACAATATAATCCTTATACGACTGATCGTACCGTATTTGAAAAAGAGAAACTTCGTTCGGATGATAAAAGCAGGATCGGGAAAAAAGCGGCTGAAATGATTGAGGAAAATGATTCCATCATTATAGCTTCAGGAACGACCATGCAGTCGCTAGCAAAGCAGATTGTTCCTAAAGGAAATATTACTGTAGTGACTTCGGCATTGAATGTTGCAATGGAATTGATCAAATATCCTTCGGTTGAAATCATGCAGATGGGGGGGACGCTTCGCAAGACCTCAACATCCGTAACGGGAAAGTATGCAGAAAATTTATTACAGGATTTTTATTGCAGTAAATTGTTTTTGGGTGTAGACGGGATTGACCTGGAGTACGGGGTATCAACGTCAAGTGCGCAGGAAGCTCAATTAAATCGCATTATGATCGATACGGCTCAAAAAGTTGTCGTTCTTGCAGATTCTTCCAAATTTGGAAGAAGAAGTTTCGGACGAATTTGTGGTTTTGATAAAATTGATATATTAATTACCGATGACAAAGTAAATACAAGCTTTGTGGAATCGTTAGAAAAAGCTGGGGTAAACGTCATAGTTGTTTAACACAGTTTAACAAAAAAAACTCAAAACTATGCTCGACTTTTTATCATAAAAAATGTCCCCAAAAGAGTGTTTAACTTTTTGGGGACATTTTTTCTATGGATAGTTTTTTTAGCTCAGTGCCGGCTCCTGCTGGCTTAAACAGTGGAAACTTCCCAGCCCCCAAATAATGTCAACGGAATTTATACCGATGACTTTACGTGTAGGGAAACAGCCTTGGATAATATCCAGTGCTCTTTGGTCATTTTTATCGTTGAAGATCGGTACAACAACGATATCGTTTGCAATGTAGAAATTAGCATAAGAAGCAGGCAATCTTGTTTCGTCATAGATGACCGGTGCTGGCATTGGGAGCTCAACGATATGAAGTGGCTCTCCATTTAAGAGTCTAAATGAACGAAGTGTTGCTAGATTTTCTTGAAGTATCTCGTAGTTTTCATCCCTTGGATCTTCCTCGACAACTGTTAAAACGGTGTTTTCGTTGACGAAACGTGTAATATCGTCAATGTGTCCATCTGTATCGTCTCCAACGATACCGTTTCCAAGCCATAAAACCTGTTCCTGACCGTAAAATTCTTTTAAATAAGTTTCTATCTGCTCTTTTGTCAGGTGTGGATTTCGGTTTTTATTCAATAGACAAGCCGTTGTTGTCATGATTGTTCCTGCGCCATTAAACTCAACTGAACCGCCTTCCATGACGATATCAGGGACAAATAGAGGAAGGTTGAATGTTGTGGCAATACGTGTCGGAACAATATCGTCCAGGTCGAAAGGAGGGTATTTTCCACCCCAGGCATTATAGCCCCAGTCGACTACTGCTTTTTGATTTGTTGCTTGGTTAATAATAAAAGCGGGACCGTGGTCTCTACACCAAGCATCGTTAGTCGGATTAAAGTAGAATTCGATATTGCTAAAATCTGTTGTCACTTCTTTGAGTGCGGTAATAGCAAAATTTTGCATTTCCTCATTAGCGACGTTAATCCTTACTTTTTGCCCTGCTGCTACGGCTTTAATAAATTCGCAATAAGGTTTGTATATTGTTTCGATCTTCCCGGGCCAAGATTCCTCTTTATGTGGCCAGCTCAACCATAAGGCTTCTTGCTTTGCCCATTCTGCAGGAAAAGAGAAGCCCTGTTGTTTTGGGGAATTGTCAAAATAGTCCAGGGTGAATGTTTTTTTTTGTTCCATACTTATTTTAGCGGGATTAAAAAAGCCATTTCAGTTTGTTTCAGCACAGTGGTATGCCTTCGAAACTGAAATGGCTAGCATATCCAATATTAGTCTTCGTCAATAAAACGTTTGGTGATCGGCGCGTATGTTTCGATTCTTCGGTCTCTCAAAAATGGCCAATGTTTTCTGAAATAGTCCGATTCATTTAAATCTAGTTCGACGACCTCAATTTCTTCTTTGTCATGTGAAGCAAGGTAGAGTAATTTACCTTGTCCATTCGTCACGAAGCTTCCACCCCAGAATTTCATTGCACCATTTTGTTCAAATCCCACACGGTTAACGGATACAACAGGAACGCCGTTTGCAACGGCATGGGAGCGTTGTATTGTTTGCCATGCATTATATTGATCTTTGTTGGTTTCTTCATCTTGGTCTGTTGCCCATCCGATAGCAGTAGGATAGAATAAAATTTCGGCACCCATCAATGCGGTAATTCGAGATGCTTCCGGATACCATTGATCCCAGCAAATTAAGATGCCTATTTTTCCAAATTTTGTTTTGAATACTTTGTAGCCTAAATCGCCTGGTGTAAAATAGAATTTTTCGTAAAACGCAGGGTCATCTGGAATATGCATTTTGCGATATTTTCCTAAATAGGAACCGTCTGCATCCAATACAGCGGTTGTATTATGGTACAGTCCTTCTGCTCTTTTTTCAAATAATGAAGCGATAATGACGACACCTGTTTCTTTAGCAACAGCCGATAGGGCGTCCGTTGATGGACCCGGAATAGCTTCAGCCAGTGCGAAATTGTCATAATCTTCCACATCGCAGAAATATAAAGAGGTAAATAGTTCTTGCAGACACACAATTTGCGCACCTTTTGCAGCGGCTTCTTTTACTTTAGCGATAGCTTTTTCGAGATTCTCTTGTTTGCTTGCGGTACAGCTCATCTGTACAACTCCAACTTTTACTTTGCTCATTCTTTAATGCTTATTTTAATACAGCACAAAGATACTATTCTTAATTTGGATTTGGTCGGTAGGAAAAACAAAAAGAGCTCTTAGAGCTCTTTTCGTAATCTTGCTACCGGAATGTTCAATGCTTCCCGATATTTTGCAACCGTTCGCCGCGCAATATTGTAGCCTTTTTCTTTGAGAATCTCAGTGAGTTTCTCGTCAGCCAAGGGTTTCCGTTTATTTTCTTTTGCGATGCACTCCTCCAATATTTTCTTAACCTCTTTATTGGATACTTCTTCACCAGAATCCGTTTGAATAGCTTCAGAGAAAAACGATTTTAAGAGAAATGTTCCAAATTCTGTTTGTACGTATTTTGAATTTGCTACCCGCGACACAGTTGATATATCCATATCGATTTTGTCGGCGATGTCTTTTAATATCATTGGTTTTAGCTTACGATCATCACCAGTGAGGAAATAATCATATTGGTATTCCATGATTGCATTCATTGTTTTTAGTAGGGTTTGTTGACGCTGTTTTATTGCATCAATAAACCATTTGGCTGAGTCAAGTTTTTGTTTGACGAATTGCACAGCCTCTTTCATTTTTTTATCCTTTTGATCCGATTTCTCGTAATGTTCAAACATGTGTTGGTAATCACGACTTATGCGGAGCTCAGGTGCATTTCGGCCATTTAAAGTCAAATGCAGTGTTCCATCATTATTGCTGATATGGAAATCCGGGATAATATGTAGTTGCTTGCCTGCTACTGCGCCAGAATCTCCTGGTTTTGGATTAAGTTTTAGGATTTCGTTGACTACGTTTTTTAAATCCTCTGATGAAACGCCTAAAGATTTTTCTAATTTATCATAATGCTTTTTAGTGAATTCTTCCAGGTAATTCGCTACGACTTTAATAGCGAGTTTGATTGTGGGATTTTGTGTGTCCTTTTTTTGTAATTGGATCAATAGGCACTCTTGCAGATCTCGTGCTCCAATTCCTGCAGGCTCAAAATCTTGAATTACCTTTAGCATATCCAATACTTCCTGTTCATCGGTCATTACATTTTGGCCAAAAGCGAGGTCGTCGACAAGATTGATGATGGGCCGGCGTAAATAGCCGTCATCGTCCAGACTGCCAATAATTTGCTGGCCAATTAAAAAGTGCTTGTCATCTAAAGCTAAAAGGTCTAATTGTTGTTGTAACTGCTCATAAAAGGAGTGCTGAATTGCAACAGGTATTTCTTTTCGGTCGTCATCGTCATCTCCGTAGTCATAGCCATTGCCATAATCTTTGAAATCATCTTCCTGGATATAGTCTTCTAAACTAAAGTCTTCTGAGTCGAATCCGTCTTCATTGTCAAAATTGTCATCTGGATCTTTATCGGGGTATTCTTCTATAGGATCGGTCATATTAGTCAAGCTACCATCTTCTAACGCAGGGTTTTCTTCTAATTCTTCCTTGATTCTCGCATCTAATGAAACAGTCGGAACCTGCAACAATTTTATAAATTGTATTTGCTGCGGGGACAATTTCTGTAATAGCTTTTGTTGTAATGTTTGTTTTAACATGCTAATAGTTGACTTTTTTACATCTAAATTTAAACAAATATCATTATTATTTTAAAATAAAATCGATAATAAATAAAAAATGGGTATAATATTTGTGGAACGCGGGAAAAAGTTGCAAAGAAATTTGAGACTAGGCCTTTTTCTACCTATAGGTCTTTTGTTGTTTAATCGTGGCTGTAATTTCCAAAATCCACCCTTTCGAATTATGTCGTATTTTACAGTTGTTTGGCAGGTGTTTTTTATTGTTAAAAAATGTAAATAGTTGATTACAGCGATTTATTTAGTTGTATATTTAGCCCCTGAAAATAGATAAAAAGGCATATTGGACAGGTGTAAAACCTTTTGCTGGTCGGATGTGTTGAATATAAGATAAATTTCCATTTATGTTTAAACGTATTAAGAATAGGATTCTTCGTTATCTTGTTATAGCAGTATATTTTATCATTATATTGGTGTGTGCTATACAATTGAATTTTTTGTGGCTCTTTGGTTATTCTCCAACAAAAAAGGATATCGTTATGCCTAGTGTTAATATCTCTACGGAATTATACACGGCAGATAGTGTTTTAATTGGACGGTATTTCGACGAGGACAGAAATCCAATTCCATTTGATAGTATTCCGAAGTCTGTTACTAATGCGTTGATTGCAACTGAGGATGTTCGTTTTTATAGCCATAATGGTGTTGATTTTTTTGGTCTAGGATCAGGTATTATCTCTACATTAAAAGGGGATAAACGAGGCGCGAGTACAATTACGCAACAGTTAGCTAAAAATCTTTATCGTACTCGTTATAATAAGGCCGGTGGATTGTTGACGCGTCTTCCCGTGGCGGGTCTAGTGATCACGAAGTTTAAGGAGTGGATGACGGCTTATAAATTGGAGCAACGTTATTCCAAAAATCAGATATTGGAGATGTATTTAAATACAGTATCCTTCAGTAATAATGCCTATGGGATTGAGACTGCTGCAAAGCGCTATTTTTCGAAAGGAGCGAATCAATTGAATCAGACCGAAGCTGCTGTTTTGATTGGCATGTTAAAAGGTACGACTTTATATAATCCTATTCGTAATCCCGAAAATGCTTTTGTGCGAAAAAACACCGTTTTAAGTCAAATGTATAAAGGTGGTTTTCTGAAAAAAGAAGAGTATGATAAACTGGTTAAGGAGAAGATTGTTTTGAATACAAATAGTCAAGATCTTAATTCGGGTGGAGATTCTTACTTACGTGCTGCAGTAGCTAAATGGTTGGAAAAATGGTCTGAGGATAACAATTATGATATCTATACAGACGGTTTGAAGATTTACACGACGATAAATTCTAAACTTCAAAAGCATGCTGAAGAGGCTGTGGCGAAACAAATGATTGAATTACAGCAACGTCTAAATAACACCTGGGAGGGTCAGGAGCCTTGGCGTGATTTATCAGGTAAGGTTATACCCAACTTCTTGGATAATTTGGCAAAGAAAACTCCTTATTATGCTTTTTTGAGTAAAAAATATGCGAATACCCCTGATAGCATCAATTACTTCCTAAATAAAAAGAAGAAGATCGAAGTTTATAATTGGAAGGATGGTGGTAAGATCCAAAAGGATATGTCTACAATGGATTCTTTGAAATATTATGCCATGATGTTAAATGCAGGCATGATGTCTATGGATCCGTACTCGGGTGAAATTAAAGCATGGGTGGGTGGGATCAACCACCAATATTTTAAGTATGATCACGTGATGCAGGCGAAGCGACAAGCGGGGTCTACATTTAAACCTTTTGTATACTTGGCTGCTTTGGAGTCAGGGATGTCTCCGTGTGATAAGATCACGGATAAACCTGTTACGATCAAGATTGATAAAGGAGATTCTGTTGAGGTGTGGGAGCCTAAAAATGCAGATTGGAATTTTTCCTATCGTGAAATGTCGTTGCGTCATGCTATGGCGCGTTCCATTAATTCGGTTACGGTTCAGTTAACTGATATGGTTACGCCCGCGAAAGTTGTTGATGCGGCACATCGTTGTGGTATTACAAGTAAATTAAATCCTGTTGCCTCTGTGGGGTTAGGACCTAATGATGTTTCTGTTTTTGAAATGGTGAATGGGTACTCGACGATGATGAATCACGGTGAGCGTGTCTCACCTTTATTGGTGTCTAAGATCGAGGATCATGATGGTAATGTTATTGCCACTTTTCAGGCGGAGCGTAAACAAGTGGTGGATAAACAAGATGCCTGGTTGATGACGTATATGCTGCGGGGTGGTATGGAAGAACCTGGAGGTACATCTCAGGGATTGTGGGAATGGGATTTATTTGATAAGGAAAATGAAATCGGAGGAAAGACAGGTACTTCTTCCGAATATGTAGATGGTTGGTATATGGGAGTGACTAAAGATTTGGTGACAGGTGTTTGGGTTGGCTGTGACGAACGGAGTATTCACTTTAAAAATTCTCATTCGGGAGAAGGTTCTCGTACAGCATTACCAATATTTGGGGTGTATATGGAGTCTGTTTATAAAGACAAACAATTGGGGTATACGCAAGGTAAGTTTCCTAGTCCTACTGTTGAAATTACGAAATCTTACAAATGCGAAACTCCGCGTTATAGTGATCCGGAACCAGAGCAAAGTGATTCGACACAAGTAGAAGAGCCCGCTGATGAAGGATTTATCGGGCCTGAGGAAGAGGGAACGGAGCATCCTGTTGAGCGTAATCATACTGAAGGTGCTGATAGCGGAACGAGTAGCGTAGGGTCATCCTCGTTGGAGGAGCTTGGTAGTCAAAACTGATAATAGTTAAGGATATATCTAAAAAATAAAGATGGCCGCCTAGTTTAACTAAGGTGGCTTTTTTTATGCTAGGCTGCGTGGTTGGAATCTCTCTTGGTGAACGTTTGGTGTTGCTGAGGGAAAAGATTATTCCAATTAGGATTATATTTACGGATGAGCCTTTCGACTTGCATGGTTGTAAAATGTTGCAGTTCACTTATTCTCTTATTGGCGGTCTCCGAATTTGTGAAAGATTCTGTGTAGATTATTCGATTTAAGCTAGGGCCCTGGTTGAAAATAAAATTATTGGACTGCTGTAGTTCCATTACTGTACTAAAGATGTTGGAACTGAGACCGATTTTAAAGTGTTTCCGATTGTTGTCGGTTGATATATATACAATAAAATTGTTCATAATGCTAAATTATTTGGACGTTTAAAATATATTTACTAATTTTATTGGCACAATATTACTAATAAAATTAGTTTTTGCAAAATATTTTTTTGAAAAAATAATATGTCAAATATTTCGTCCAATCTGAAATTCCTTCGAAAAGGAAAAAAAATCACCCAGCAACAATTTGCTGATCTTATGGAAATTAAGCGTGCGTCTGTCGGTGCATACGAGGAAGATCGAGCAGAGCCTAAATATGAGTTATTAAAGAAGATTGCCGAATTCTATGGTTTGACTATGGATGAGTTGGCAAACGATGTTATTGATGACAAATGGAAGCCGGTTCCTAAAAGCAATGCCTCAAATTTAAGGGTGCTTAGTGTGACTGTGGATGCAGATGATCGTGAAAATATCGAACTTGTTCCGGTTAAGGCTAGTGCGGGGTATTTAAATGGATATGGTGATCCAGAATATGTTGCTGAGTTGCCAAAGTTTTCGCTACCTATGTTTGGTCAGGGGACATTTCGTGCTTTTGAAATAAAAGGGGATTCGATGTTGCCTTTACCTTCTGGTTCTATTATTGTGGCCGAATACGTAGAAAATTGGCATGATATTAAACCAGGAAGTACCTATATTGTCGTGTCGAAAGAAGATGGTGTGGTGTATAAACGCGTTGCTTTTAAATTTAAAGAGGATAAAGGTTTGAAGCTTGTTTCTGATAATAAGACCTATGAGCCTTATTGGGTAGAGACTGCTGATATTCTTGAAGTGTGGAAGGCTAAGGCTTTTATCAGTACACAGCTGCCCGAACCTACTCCGGAGCCAACCATAGAAACCCTGACAAGCATGATGGCGCAAATGCAGAAGACGATTAATGCAGTGGTGGATGGTTCTAAATAGTGGAGAATTATCTACGTATTTTTATTATTTAGTCACGCTGTGAAGATGATTGCAAGGACTGAGGAGCGATCGATAGCTTATTTTTATAGGGACTGTAGGTATATTGAATATAAAAACAATCTATCTAAGTTTGTTTTTTATTTTATAAAATGCTATATTTGCATATCTGAAAGGAAGGGGGCTCGTATTGCCCCCTTTTTTTAATTCAATTAATTTAGCATTTCTAGAAACAGAACAATGCAGCATATAGAAAAGAGAGTTATTGAACTCATCGCGGAAAAAATTGCAGATCGCGAGGATTTGTTTATCGTCAATGTGAAGATGCGCCCAAATAAAATTCTCGAGATTCTTTTGGACGGAGATAATGGTGTGAATATTGATGATTGCGCACAGGTGAGCCGTCATGTTGGTTTCCACTTGGAGGAGGAAAATGTAATTGATGATGCTTACCGTTTAGAGGTTTCATCTCCAGGTATTGATGCTAATTTTGTTAATATCCGACAGTATCAAAAGAATATAGGTCGTACAGTTCAGGTAAAGTTGAACGATAATACAAAAGTTGAAGGTACATTATTGACCGTAGACGAGATGAAGATCAATGTTCTTCAAAAGATAAAAGAAAAAGGTAAAAAAGCACAAGAGGTAGAAAAAGAACTTCCTTTTGATCAAATAAAAGCAACAAAAGTGGTAATTTCATTTTAATAATAATGAGTAACAGCAACATCAATCTGATAGACTCTTTTCAAGAGTTTAAGGAGTTTAAGAATATCGATAGACCTACTGTTATTACAGTATTGGAAGAGGTTTTTCGTAGTATGATCCGTCGTCGTTTTGGTACGGATGAAAATGTGGATGTTATCGTGAATCCAGATAACGGAGATTTGGAGATTTGGAGGACGCGTGTCGTTGTTGAAGATGAGTTTTCAGAAGATGATGACCTTGAAATCGAATTAGCGGAAGCTAGAAAGCATGATGAAGATTTGGAAGTAGGTGATGATTTTATTGAACAGATCACATTGGAAAGCTTTGGTCGTCGTGCAATTTTAGCGGCACGTCAGACGCTTGTATCTAAGGTTTTGGAATTGGAAAAAGACGAGGTCTTTAAGAAATATAAAGATAGAGAAGGAGAGTTGGTCATTGGTGAGGTCTATCAGATTTGGAAAAAGGAGATCTTGGTATTGGATGAGGACGGGAATGAACTAATTCTTCCTAAATCAGAGCAAATCCCAGCTGACTATTTCAAAAAGGGAGATGGCATTCGCGCAGTTGTGCATAAAGTAGATATGATGAATAATAATCCGAAGATTATTATTTCACGTACTGCACCTGCGTTCTTACAACGTTTATTTGAACTTGAGGTTCCTGAGATTTTCGATGGTTTGATTACGATCAAGAAAATCGTTCGTGAGCCAGGGGAAAGAGCGAAGGTTGCTGTTGA
This sequence comes from Sphingobacterium sp. 40-24, assembly GCF_001899705.1. Taxonomy (NCBI): domain Bacteria; kingdom Pseudomonadati; phylum Bacteroidota; class Sphingobacteriia; order Sphingobacteriales; family Sphingobacteriaceae; genus Sphingobacterium; species Sphingobacterium sp. 40-24. Next base: position 192,146 of record NZ_MKWH01000006.1, read on the forward strand.
GTCTTATGACGATCGTATTGATCCTGTAGGAGCTTGTGTTGGTATGAAGGGGTCTCGTATTCATGGTATCGTTCGTGAACTGCGTAATGAGAATATTGATGTAATTAATTTTACAACAAATCATTCGTTGTACATCGCTCGTGCTTTGAGCCCTGCAAGAATTAGCTCAATCAAAATCGATGAAGAAAATAAGACTGCGGCTGTATATTTAAAATCGGATCAAGTTTCTTTAGCCATTGGACGTGGGGGACATAATATTAAATTGGCTGGTAAATTGACTGGTTATGAAATAGATGTTTATCGCGAAAATGACGAGTTTGATGAAGATGTCGATATCGAAGAATTCAGCGATGAGATTGAAAGCTGGGTTATTGATGAATTGAAGCGTGTCGGCTTGGATTCAGCGAAGTCGGTGTTGTCTCTTAGCGAGGAAGAGCTGGTTAGACGTACCGATTTGGAAGAGGATACTGTTCGTGAGATTGTACGTATTTTACAAGCTGAATTTGAATAAAATTCAGCTCGTTAATTTTTTTCTATCTAACATTCGGAATAAATTGTTTATGGATGGAAAAAAACATATTTTTGTAATTATATTAAAATAGTTTATATTATAGATGACTGAAGGAAAAGGAACAAACTTGCTTAAAGCAGCAAAGGAACTCAACATCGGGATACATACCGCCGTGGAATGTTTAGTGAAAAAAGGATATGATGTAGAAGCAAAGCCTAACACTAAATTGAGCGGAGAGATGTATGGTGTGCTGTTAAAAGAGTTTCAGGGAGACAAATCACTGAAAGATGAAGCTAAACAAATTGTGATTGGCAAAATTCGTCGTGAGGAGTCGCCGTCCTCTTCTCCTAAGGAATCATCTAAGAATGAGGATTTCGAAGATCATGATGAATCCAAGGAAATCTTGGTCAAGAATACAGTAGAAATCCCTTCTGTTAAGGAAACTACTCCTGCAAAAGTGGAGGAGCCCGTTCATCAAGGTGGTATGAAAGTGGTTGGTAAGATTGATCTTGACGCATTGAATAGAGGCGGAAGTAAGGTCAAGAAGGAAGAACCTGTTAAGGAGGAACCAAAAACCATTAAAGAAACGCCTGTAGAGGCTAAAGCTGAAGCTAAGGTGGAAGAAAAGAAGGAAGCCGAAGTCAAAGCGCCTATTGTTGAAGCGAAAAAAGAAGAACCAAAGGTTATTGAAAAGAAGCCGGAAGTTGTTGTACCAAAAGCTGAAATAGAAAAACCCGAAGTAAATAAAACTGAAGTAAAAGCAACTCCGGTTGTAGAGACAAAAACTGAACCTGTGAAGGTAGAAGACAAGAAAAAAGAAGAAACAGCGCCGAAAGCTGTGCCAGTAACTCCAATAGTGGAGCCTGCGAAAAAACAAGGAGATGAAATTATTTCTGCTCGTGCGGAAAGATTGACAGGTCCTAAAGTCATTGGTAAAATTGAATTACCATCTGCTAGACCTTCCCACAAACCAGTGGCTTCATCTTCAAATGCTGGAAATAATAATGAGAAACGTAAGCGTAAGCGTACGAATCCAAATGGTCCAGTAAACCCAAATGCGGGGCAAGGTCAAGGTCATAATAATCAAAACCGTGGACCGCGCGATGGTAACAATCCCAACAACCGGGACCAACAAGGAGGTAACCGAGGTGGGAATCATGGTCCTAACAACAACCCGAACAATCGTCAAGGGCAAAACAACAACCAACACCCAGGTAGACCGGGACAAGGAGGTAACAACCAACACTCAGGTAGACCAGGACAAGGTACGAGACCGCAACACGGTAATCGTTTTGACAATAGAGGTAAGGGAAGACCTGTTGAGAATAAGGAAGAACCTACTGAAAAGGAAATCCAAGATCAAATCAAAGCAACACTTGCTCGTTTGAGTGGTGCAGGTAAATCTGGTAAATTTGCGCAACGTGCCAAATTGAGACGTCAGAAACGTGATGATGTTGCTCAACATGCGGAAGAAGCTGCAATGGAGCAAGAAATGATGGCAAAAGTATTGCGTGTTACAGAGTTCGTAACTGCAAACGAATTAGCTAATTTGATGGACGTTCAGGTAACCCAAATTATTGCAACGTGTATGAGTTTGGGTATGTTCGTGTCAATTAATCAGCGTTTAGATGCGGAAACTTTAACCATTGTAGCGGATGAATTTGGTTATCAGGTAGAGTTTATCAAACCTGAGGATGAGGAGACTGCTGAATTGGAGGAACCGGATACAGAAGAGAACTTGATTTCAAGAGCGCCTATTGTAACGGTCATGGGACACGTCGACCATGGTAAGACCTCTTTACTGGATTATATCCGTAAGGCGAACGTTACTTCTGGTGAGGCGGGTGGTATCACCCAACATATCGGTGCATACGCGGTGAAATTGGAGGATGGTCGGAAGATCACTTTCTTGGATACCCCTGGTCACGAGGCTTTTACAGCGATGCGTGCCCGTGGTGCCAAAGTAACAGATATTGTTATTATTGTTATCGCAGCTGACGACGCCGTCATGCCGCAAACAAAAGAAGCGATCAACCACGCGCAGGCAGCAGGAGTTCCAATCGTATTTGCATTTACTAAAGTAGATAAACCGGGAGCAAATCCTGATAGAATCCGTGAGCAGCTTTCTGCGATGAATATCTTAGTTGAAGACTGGGGCGGTAAGTTCCAAGCGCAAGAGATTTCAGCAAAAACGGGGGAAAATGTTGACCTATTATTAGAGAAAGTTCTATTGGAAGCTGAGATGTTAGATCTAAAAGCTGATCCGAAAAAACGTGCTGTTGGTTCAGTAATTGAAGCAGCTTTGGATAAAGGTCGTGGTATCGTGACAACGGTGTTGATACAAAGTGGTACATTACGTGTTGGAGACCCTATTTTAGCGGGATCGCATTCAGGTAAGGTGAAGGCTTTGACTAATGAAAGAGGTGAACGTGTTAAAGAGGCGGGACCTTCTGTTCCAGTGCAAATCTTGGGTATGGCCGGCGCACCAACAGCAGGGGATAAGCTTTATGTTCTTGAAAGCGAGTCTGAAGCTAGAACTGTAGCTAACAAACGTCTTCAGTTACAACGCGAGCAAGGCATGCGTGCAACTAAACATATTACCTTGGATGAAATCGGTCGTCGTTTGGCTATCGGTAACTTTAAAGAACTTAATATTATCGTTAAAGGTGATGTGGACGGTTCTATTGAAGCATTATCAGATTCATTATTGAAATTGTCTACTGACGAAATTCAGGTTAATATCATTCACAAATCAGTGGGTGCAATCTCTGAATCAGATGTATTGTTAGCTTCTGCTTCCGATGCGATTATCATAGGTTTCCAAGTACGTCCAACACAAAACGCACGTAAGTTGGCAGAGAACGAGCAAATTGATGTACGTTTATATTCGATCATCTATGATGCGATTGATGAAATCAAGTCTGCGATGGAGGGTATGTTGGCACCGAAATTTGAAGAGAAAATCGTTGCTGAAGTTGAAATCAGAGAAACCTTCAAAATTTCTAAAGTGGGTACGATTGCCGGATGTATGGTTAAAGAAGGTAAGATCAATAGAAATAATGATATCCGCATAATCAGAGATGGTGTTGTAATTCATACTGGTAAACTGGCATCGTTGAAACGTTTTAAAGACGATGTGAAAGAAGTTTCAATGGGTTATGAATGTGGTTTGAATATTGACCGTTTTAATGATATTCAAGTAGGAGATATTGTTGAAGCTTACGAACAAGTTGAAGTGAAACGTAAATTGTAATCACTTAGTGATACACTAATAAAACAGAAAGCGGCATTGATTTTAATCAATGCCGCTTTCTGTTTTAACGTTCGTATAGTTCTATTGGAACCTGATCAGGATCAAAGAAGAATGTAAAGCGTTTATTTGTTAACTCGTCTATTCTGATCCCTTCATGTGATACACCTGCTTTTTCGAGCTTATTTAATTCTAGGTCGAGATTATCGACTTCGAATGCAAGATGTCTTAAACCGGCAGCTTCTGGAAAGCTGAGCCGATTAGGCGGTGATGGGAACGAAAAAAGTTCTATAATGTAATGATCATTGAGTTTGAGGTCCAGTTTGTAGGAATCACGTTCCACACGATAGTATTCTCTAGCAATCTCTAGGCCCAGTATGCCCGTATAGAATTTCTTTGAACGTTCATAATCACTACAGATAATGGCGATATGATGTATCCTGTTGAGGTTTAATTTCATCTTTCAATACTTATCTCATGGCATTTGTTATATCTTTTGTTCATTTAGGATATGGAGCATATACAGACTATTTTACCATGTCTCTCCTATTATTTTGCTCTTTCATATTGTTTAGGCCAAGGAATTTCAGCGTCTAATTCTTTGGCAAAATGTAATGGAAGGTGTGGATCATCAAGAAATCCCCGTGCGATTAAGATTAAATCTGCTTGCTTTCGCGTAATGATCTCGGATGCTTCAATAGCAGTTTTAATTAAACCTACAGTGGCGACGTTATTCTTGGTATGCTCCTTAATCGCGATGGCGAAAGGGAGCTGATATGCTGGACCTACATCTATTTTTTGATAGGAGACCAATCCTCCACTTGAAACATCAATCAGGTCTACCCCCAATGCATATAGCTGTTGTGATAAGGCTATGGATTGCTTTAAGTCCCAGCCGGCTTCGGCCCAGTCAGTTGCTGAAATACGTACCCATAAACTTTGGCTTGTTATTTCTTGTTTTACTCTTTTCACAATTTCAATAAGAAAGCGTATTCTATTTTCAAAGATCCCGCCGAAAGTGTCTTTTCGTAAGTTGCTCAGTGGTGAAAGAAATTGATGGATCAGATATCCATGTGCTGCATGGAGTTCAATAATTTCATAGCCGGCTTGGATTGCTCTTTTCGTCGCTGTTCCAAATTGTTCAATCAGATTTTCAATGGCGGAAACATCAAGTTCCTGTGGTTCATAATCTCCTGCATGGAAAGCTATTGCAGATGGAGCAACTGTTTGCCAGCCCTGAGGGTCCGTTGGTGAAAATTGATTCCTGCCAAGCCAAGGTTTATTGCTGCTTGCTTTGCGGCCTGCATGGGCAAGTTGTATGCCGGGTATGGAATCATTTGCTTTAATGAACTCGGTTATTTCTTTTAATTTTTCGATATGCTGGTCGTCCCATAAGCCAAGGTCTCCATCACTGATTCGACCGTCAGGGCTAACTGCTGTTGCTTCTTGTATTACTGCTGCAGCTCCGCCGATTGCAAATTGGCCCAAATGAACCAAATGCCAGTTATTTGCAAAACCATCTTTTGCCGAGTATTGACACATTGGGGATACAACCAAACGATTTTTCAATTCTAAATTTCCGATGTTTACTGATGAAAATAATTGACTCATAATTGCTTGTTTATAGAAGATAGGAGCAATGAAAGCTCCTATCTTGATCAATTTCTTTGTATCATAAAAGAAAGCTATTAAAAGGGCTGTATTTGACCCTGATGAATAGCTATTCGATTATTAGGGATTTGTAGACCATAAAGAAGCTGATTTTAACATGGCTCTTCTTGGTAGTTTTAAATTAGCAATGATCAGCTCCGCGAAATCTTCAGGCTGAAGAACTTTTTCTGGATCACCATCGGTAAGTCCAAGATCTTTGGACATATCCGAGGCAATCGTACTAGGCATAAGTGTACATACCCGAATATTGTTTTTCCGTACTTCCCGCATTAAAGAATCGGCGAAGCCGATGACGCCAAACTTTGATGCACTATAAGCGGAAGTGGTGGCTGCGCCATTTAATCCGGCAGTCGAAGATACCATAATGATATCGCCTTGATTTTTTTCAATCAGTTGCGGAAGAATAGTTTTTGTAACAAAATATGTACCCAGGAGATTCGTTTGAATTATCGATGTCCAATCGGCAACATCCATGTCGAGCACAGTGGAAAACGATGCTACTCCCGCATTGTTAACTAATATGTCAAAGCTACCGAAGGTTTTTTTCAATCGCTCGATCTCCTCCTGTACTGCACTATAATTTGATACGTCAAAGACGGCATAAGTGACCTCAGTGCCCAGCTCGGCAAGTTCCGTGGCCGTATCCTTTAAAGCAGCTTCATTTCTACCGGTAATCGCGATATGAACACCTTCTTTCGCTAATGCATAGGCAATCGCTTTCCCCAATCCTCGCGCACCACCCGTAATTAAGGCTCTTTTTCCTGTTATATTTTCCATAATATAAAAATAGGCATGATCTTTTTTATTCCTGTCAGATGATCCTAAAAAAGGCAATTTATTTTGCCTTTTTTAGGATATTTTCGATAATAGGGTAAGTATTGTTGCGTATGTCTTCAAATTGGTCCACATGACGCCATTCTGCTTTTGTGATATCTTCTGCAGTTTGCGGAATCAATTTAGGGACTTTGTTGACTCCCATTTCATACCAGTTCGTTGCTTTTAAGACGAATTCTCCATTTCGCAAAAAATAGGTATGGTATGATGTGGTGATTTTTTTTCCTAAGTAGTTGATTTTGATGCCACATTCCTCTTCAACTTCGCGTACAGCTGCTTCCCGCATTTTTTCATTTTCTTCCACTTTACCTTTCGGAAGATCCCATTTTCCTAATCGGTAGATAAAAAGATAGTCTCCATCACCATTTTTCACCAGCCCACCTGCAGCTTTAATGAGCTTAATTTTATTTTTTAAGTTTTGAAATACGGTTTCAAAATCCTTGTTGATGTAGAGATATGTTTTTGGAACTTTATCAATTTCAGATTGTTTGAAAAGTTTTTGGAGGTCAATCTCTTGAAAACTAATTGTTTGTGGGTTTTTGATTTTCGATGGAACAAAATCTGCTAAAATTAGCACGGTTTCGTTCATATAAATTTTATAAATTTGCGCCATGAATAATTTAAATGAGGTTGAACAAAAAGTTGCTGAATCCTTATTGCAAATTAAAGCAATAAAATTGCAACCTAAAAGTCCTTTTACATGGGCGTCGGGTTGGAAGTCTCCAATTTACTGTGATAACCGTATCACTTTATCTCATCCTGCGATTCGTACATACATTCGTCAAAAGCTTTCTAAGCTTATTCAAGAAGAGTTTGGATCAGTGGATATGATTTCTGGAGTTGCTACGGCAGGTATTCCACAAGGCGTTTTGGTAGCACAGGATTTGGGACTACCATTTTCTTATGTCAGAAGCTCAGCTAAGGATCATGGTCGTCAGAATTTAATTGAAGGTGAAGTAGTTAGCGGTCAACGCGTAGTTGTAATTGAAGATCTAATTTCGACAGGTAAGAGTAGTTTAGTGGCTGTAAAGGCGTTACGTGAGGCTGGCTGCAATGTTGTTGGCTTGGTGTCTATTTTTACTTATGGATTGCAACAAGCTACTGATAATTTTGCTGATGCAAAATGTCCTTATTTCAGTCTATGTAATTATGATGCTTTGATTCAGGTCGCTGCTGAAAATAGTTATGTATTGGAAGAGGATATTGAGATCTTGAAAAAGTGGCGATTGAACCCGGCTACTTGGGGCGACAATTTTCAATAAAGAGGATTAATTTATCGTTATGACTACTATTCAGAATACAACAGAAATCAACAAAAATGTCGGCGAGGTGTATGCGTTTTTGGCGGATCTCAACAATCATGAGCAGTTGATGCCTGAAAATATCTACAATTGGTCTTCGACTACGGACGAGGCGCGATTTACAATACAGAATATGGCAAAATTGGCTCTTCGCGTAGAAGAGCGTGTTGAGAATCATCTTATTAAGTTGACTCCTTTAGAGAAGGCACCTTTTGACGTAACTCTTCGTTGGGAATTGCAAGTTATTGCTGATACAGTGACAAAGGCAACCTTTATCATAGATGCTGATCTCAACATGATGATGAAAATGATCGCTTCTGGGCCGCTTCAAAAATTGGTTGACTTTCAGGTCAACAAATTAAAAGAAAAGCTAGGGTAGGTTGGTTCATAGCGAATATAAAAAAAGCTCGATTAGTAATAATCGAGCTTTTTTTATGCTAGTCTTTCATTGACTTTTTTCCAATTCACAATATTCCACCAATTTTTAATATAATCAGCTCTTTTGTTTTGATAGTGCAGGTAATAAGCATGCTCCCATACATCAAGACCTAAAATGGGAATACCTTTTACCTCTGCAACATCCATTAAAGGATTGTCTTGGTTTGGAGTAGAGCTAATTTTTAAGTTACCTGAGTCATCCAAAAGCAACCAGGCCCATCCCGAACCGAATCGTGAGGTTGCTGCAGCGGCAAACTGTTCTTTGAATTTGTCTAGAGAACCAAATGTCTTATTGATCATAGTCAATAATTTTTCGGATGGCTGGCTCGGCTTATCGGACAGACTTTCCCAAAAAAAGTTATGGTTCCAGGCTCCTCCAGCATTATTCCTTGCTTTTGGAGAGTACTTAGATATGTTTGCTAGAAGTTGCTCCTCTGAGGCTTCCTTGATGTTTTCAGCAAGAATGGCTTCGTTAACGGCATTAATATAGGCCATATGGTGCTTTGTATAATGGATTTCCATCGTCAACGCATCAATATTAGGCTCCAAAGCGGCATAACTGAATGGTAATTTTACTTGGGAAAACTTTAAGGTAGCGGCATGTAATTCAGTAGCTTTCGCGGAAGCAATATCTTGTAATATTGATCCAGATACAGCGATGCCTAGCGTAGCTTTTGCTGCATTTTGAAGGAAGTTTCTGCGTGTTTGCATATAATCTTATTGTGATTAGTTTTGATATAAATATAACGTGAAATTTTGCAAATATTGTCCAAGAATTGTCTGTTAATTGTAATACAACAAAATTGTTATAAATTCATCTGTAGAGCAGCATGCTTTGTTTCGAATTTTGATGTACGGTAATTTTGCTACCCCTAATTTCTATTGTTTTAAAGGCATTTCATGGCAGTTATAGGACAGGTTGGCTAAAGAATTATAATTGTTTATAAAATCAAATTTAGCTAAGTTTGATCTATGTATACATTAAGGATTTCAAAAATCATCCCCCAACCTAATAATAACCTTACTTTTCAGCTTGAGTCTATAGCAGGAGACTATCCTTCCTATAAAGCTGGGCAGTTTATTACGCTTTCTTTTGTGTTTGGTGACCGTGAGGTACGTCGTTCTTATTCTTTTAATAGTTCGCCGGATAATAATGAGCCCTTAAGCATCACTGTTAAGCGTGTCGAAAATGGGGAAATATCTCGACTGCTCCACCATACTATTGTGGAGGGGGATATCGTCAACGCGATGGAACCTCAGGGTTTGTTTGTATATGAACCTGAACCGGAAAAGATTCGGACCTTATTTTTGTTTGCTGCTGGAATTGGCATCACACCCTTGTACGCTATTCTCAAAACAGCGCTTCTTGCGGAAAGTAAGTCTAAAATAGTGTTAATTTACAGTAATAGTACGCTGGAATTAACACCGTTTCGATCCGAATTGGAGGGTTGGGCAGACCGATTTCCTGATCGTTTAACAATTGTGTGGATTTACTCCAATAGTAAAAACTTGATGAAGGCCAGGTTGAATAGAGATTATATACATGCTATTGTTAACGATCATTTGTTTGGAAATAAGGAAGATGCCTTGTTTTATACCTGCGGTCCTGTGATTTATATGGATCTATGTCGTTTTACCCTTTTGGGGATGGGATTTGATTCCAATCAGATAAAACGAGAGACATTTCTATTGCCCGAAAATGAAGAGGATGATGATGACGAGACCGAAAAGGAAGTTGATACAACGACCTATGCTATCGAATTATATTTTCAAGGTAAAACCTATAATCTTGAAGTGCCATATAACAAATCTATTTTGGACATCGGGCTGGAACATAAAATTAAGTTGCCGTATTCTTGTAAATCCGGTATGTGTAGTACCTGTATTTCACAGTGTACAAGAGGTAAAGTAAGAATGGATTATAATGAGGTTTTAACAGATCGCGAAGTTGAACAAGGAAGGATACTTTTGTGCACGGGGCATCCGGTAGAAATGAATACGGCTATTGAAGTATTATAATTTAACATCTGTATTTAATCCGAAAATACAGTGTGTTGTTATAGGGCGTTATAGCTATTTAAAATTGCATATACACGTAAATTTACCTAAGTTTGAATATAACCGTTTTATAGCTAACTATTATGGGAAAATTACTCTGGAGCCCAACAGAAGAGCAAAAATCTCTAGCTGAGATCAATAAGTTTAAACAATATGTGGAGAATGAACATGGCTTATTCTTTCCATCCTATCAGGACCTTTGGGCATGGTCAACGACGGAACTGGCTAATTTTTGGAAGAGTATAGCCGCCTATTTTAATTTAAAATTTCATTCAGCTCCTACAAACATTGTCGAGTTACCGGCAGATTCCACAAGCTTTATTGGGACAAAGTGGTTTAGTGGGGCTACTTTGAATTATGCTGAACACGTATTTCGGAACACAACGGAAAAGCGTCCTGCATTAATCTTTCAATCTGAACAGCATGCTAAAAGAGAGGTGTCATGGACTGAGTTGGAATCCATGGTTCTCAAACTCCAAGTCTATTTGAAAGAATTAGGTGTACAAAGTGGAGATCGTGTAGCTGGTGTATTGATTAATGGCATCGAAGCAGTTGCGTTATTTTTGGCTGCTAATTCCATCGGTGCGGTTTGGTCCTGTTGTTCGCCCGACTTTGGGGAGGCAAGTATTCAGGAACGTTTTGAGCAGATTGAACCCAAAGTACTCTTCGCAAATTCCAGTTATTACTATAATGGACGTCTTTTTGAAAAGGCGGAAAGTATTCAGCAACTTTCGCAGCGGCTACCATCATTAGTGGCTTGTGTTTTGATTGATGATCCTATTTGGGAAGAGATTCTGAAAAAGGATCTTACACAAGTTAAGCTCCAATTTACGGCAATGCCTTTTGATGCTCCAATATGGATTTTGTATTCTTCGGGAACTACCGGGAAGCCTAAAGCCATTACACATGGAGTTGGTGGTATGCTGCTGGAACATATGAAAGCACTTGGACTGCATCAAAATGTGCAAGACGGCGATCGATTTATGTGGTATTCTACTACAGGATGGATGATGTGGAATTATGCGCTTTCGGCCCTTTTAATGGGAAATACATTGTGTATATATGATGGAGCTACGAATTATCCCGACAAATTGAGTTTATGGAGGTTTGCACAAGAAAGTAAGGTGGATCATTTTGGCGTTGGGGCTGCTTATCTCATCTCCTGTCAAGATCAAGATTTAAAATCCATGGCTTATCAGCCGAAAACAATAGGGTCAACAGGCTCACCACTTCCGCCAGATGTGTTTGAATGGCTAAATGTACAGTTTCCAAAAAGTCAAATTGTCTCATTAAGTGGTGGTACAGACGTTTGCAGCGCCTTTCTTTCGGGGTGCACTTTGCGTGATGTTTATGCAGGAGAGATTCAATGCCGCACCTTAGGAGCTAAGATAGAAGCATTTGATGAGAATGGTCATCCACTTTATGGGGAGGTTGGAGAACTCGTTATTTTAGCTCCCATGCCCTGCATGCCCATCTATTTTTGGAACGATGGGGCGAATAAAAAATACTTCGATAGTTATTTTGATAAATATAGCGGTGTTTGGAGTCATGGTGACTGGATTAAGATTACTGACCATGATGGAGTAATTATGTACGGGCGTTCAGATGCCACTCTGAACCGTGGCGGCGTACGTATTGGTACTGCGGAGATCTATAATGTTTTAAATAGAACCGAGGGGGTCTTGGATAGTTTGGTTATTTGCGTAGATCATGAAAATGGATCATCTGATATGTTGCTTTTTGTTCAATTGGACACTGGCTTATTGAATGACATGTTAAAAGGTGAGATTAAACGGGTGCTTCGGCAGCAATATAGTCCGCGACATGTGCCTGACGATATTTTTCAAGTAGCGGCTATTCCTTATACGTTAAGCGGCAAAAAACTGGAGCTGCCTATTAAGAAAATCTTTTCGGGGATACCCGTAGAAAAAGCGGTGTCAGTAGACATTATGCGGAATCGAGAATCTTTGTTGGACTTTGAAGCGATTAGCAAAATCTGGAGAAGATCCTAAATATAGCTATAAAATAGCTAATTTAAAAACCCCTCAGATGACGAAGTTTGCCGTTTGAGGGGTTTTCGAATTTAACTTTACTCCACTCAGACCTGTATAACACCTACATTATACCGGTCTAAGATAGGTTTTTCGTTGGCAGCTTCAATTCCCATGCTGATAACTTTTCGTGTTTCTTCAGGTGCTATAATTCCATCAACCCATAGTCTTGCAGCAGCGTAATATGGGCTCAATTGCTCGTTGTACCGGTCTTCGATGGATTTAAGGAGGTCGTTTTTCTCTTCTTCATTAATTTCTTGACCTTTGGCCTTTAAAGCTGATTCTTGGATTTGAAACAGTGTTTTGCCTGCTGCGGCACCGCTCATGACTGCCATTTGGGCGGTAGGCCAAGCGTAGATTAGTCGTGGGTCATACGCTTTTCCACACATTGCATAATTTCCTGCGCCATAACTGTTTCCGACAATAAATGTAAATTTTGGGACTACGGAGTTGGCCATTGCATTGACCATTTTTGCGCCGTCTTTGATAATCCCCCCTTGTTCAGATCGGCTCCCTACCATAAAACCAGTGACGTCCTGAAAAAAAACAAGTGGAATGCGCTGTTGGTTGCAATTCATGATGAAGCGCGCCGCCTTATCTGCTGAATCACTATAGATAACCCCGCCCATCTGCATTTCCATGGTGTTGCTAGGTTTTTTGGCTTTAATGATCTCGCGTTGATTAGCAACGATCCCGACAGCCCAGCCATCTATGCGGGCGAGGCCGCATACAATAGTTTTTCCATAATCGGGTTTGTATTCTTCTAAAGTCTCTGCGTCTACAATTGCATTCAGGATATCCTGCATGCGATAAGGTTTTGTCCTGTCTTCGGGAAGAATCTCTACTATTTTACTCGGATCAGTTTTTGGGGGTAGGCTTATCTTTCTGTCGAAATTAGCTTTTGGATTTCCACCGATTTTATCGATAACATTTTTTATAGCATCTAAACAACTTTGGTCGTCGGGAAATTTATTGTCTGTTACGCCGGATATCACCGAATGGGTAGAAGCTCCGCCGAGTGTTTCTGCATCTACAGTTTCACCTATCGCAGATTTGACCAAGTAAGGGCCTGCTAAAAATACAGATCCCGTTCCTTCGACGATAAAGGCGTAGTCGGACATAATAGGTAAATAAGCGCCACCTGCTACGCAACTTCCCATAATTGCTGCAATTTGAGGTATTCCCATGGAGGACATTCGGGCATTGTTACGGAATATACGTCCAAAATGTTCTTTGTCCGGAAAGATTTCATCTTGTAGCGGTAAAAATACACCGGCGGAATCTACTAAATAGATAATTGGCAAGTTGTTTTCCATAGCAATTTCTTGTGCGCGTAGATTTTTCTTGGCAGAAATTGGGAACCATGCCCCAGCTTTGACAGTCGCGTCGTTGGAGACAATGACGCATAGTTTGGATTTTACATAACCCAGTACCGCTGCGCATCCTGCGTTTATGCATCCACCATGTTCTTTGTACATTCCTTCGCCGGCAAACATGCCTATTTCAAGATACTCACGGTCTGGGTCCAGTAGATATTCTATTCTTTCCCAGGCTGACATTTTGCCTTTTTCTTTCAGTTTTTTTATTTTATCGATGCCGCCACCGAATTTTAAATTTTCTCTTTTTTGGCGAAGTAATGCGAGTAGCTCCTTCATAATTTATAATCTTGGTTTTAAAAACTGTTAAATTAAGAATTTCTTATTTTTAGATAAATTTAAAATAAAATTTTAAAATATTTGCAATTTTATTCCTAAATATTTTGATATATTTGAATTGAATTACCGATTGTAAATTTAATATTCATGCTTATGTTTATTGAAAATAAACAACAAATGGATATGATCAGACAAAGTGCACGAGATTTTGCACAGTATCATATCAAACCTTATGTGATGGAATGGGACGAAGCCCAAATATTTCCAATAGAAGTTTTTAAAAAGTTAGGCGAACACGGTTTCATGGGAGTAATCGTTCCTGAAGAATATGGCGGATCAGGGCTCGGGTATCAGGAATACATTACCGTTTTGGATGAAATCTCCAAGGTATGTGGTTCAATCGGGCTTTCTGTGGCGGCGCATAATTCCTTGTGCACAAATCATATATTAAGCTTTGCCAGTGAAGAACAGAAGAAACGTTATCTTCCAAAGTTGGCGACAGCTGAATGGATCGGTGCCTGGGGGCTTACAGAAACCGGTTCCGGTTCTGACGCCGGTGGAATGACGACATTTGCGGAGAGAGATGGTGATCATTACGTGTTAAATGGTTCTAAAAATTTTATCACGCATGCCATCAGTTCTAGTGTTGCTGTCGTTATTGCACGAACTGGGGCTAAGGGGGATAAAAAAGGGATGTCGGCTTTCATTGTTGAGAAAGGTACACCTGGATTTACTGCGGGAAAGAAAGAAAATAAATTGGGGATGCGTGCCTCAGAAACTGCCTGTCTTTTTTTTGATAATTGTCGGATTCATCGGGATCAACTCATCGGTGAGGAAGGACAGGGCTTTGTACAGGCTTTAAAATTATTGGATGGCGGACGTATTTCGATTGCGGCACTTTCTTTGGGTATTGCCCGCGGAGCTTACGAGTGTGCGCTGAAATATGCACACGAGCGTGAGCAGTTTGGGAAAAAGATTTACGAATTTCAGGCAGTTTCTTTTGCACTTGCAGATATGGCTACACAAGTAGAGGCAAGCGAATTGTTAACGAGGCAGGCGGGCTATTTAAAGGATCATGGGGACCGTGTTTCTAAAATTGGAGCGATGGCTAAACTTTATGCGTCGGAGGCTGCTGTTAGTGTCTCGAATGAATCTGTGCAGATCTTTGGTGGTTATGGATTTACAAAGGACTATCCTGCCGAGAAGTTTTTTAGAGATGCTAAACTATGTACCATAGGTGAAGGGACTTCAAGTATTCAGAAAATGGTGATCGCCAGAGAGATTGAGAAAGATATTTTATAGCATATGATGAGGGATCAAGTTGTATTGGTTGATTGCCCAAGAGACGCTGTTCAAGGGCTTCATAACTTTATTGAGACAGATAAGAAAATTAAACATATCAATACGTTAATCGAAAGTGAGCTGTTTGATGTTATTGATTTTGGATCTTTCGTTTCGCCGAAAGCAGTTCCGCAGTTGGCGGATACAAAAGCAGTCCTGGAAGGAATCAGAAAGAATGAAAAAGTGAAGTTATTGGCGATTGTCGCCAATCTTCGGGGAGTAGAAGAAGCCGTTCTAGAGGAAAAAATCGACTTTTTCGGGTATCCATTTTCAATATCGGAAACATTTCAACGTCGAAATACCAATATGGGCTTGGCGGCTTCTTATCAGCAAGTAAAAGAAATGAAACTTTTGGCAGACGCTAATCATAAATCTTTAGTTATTTATATTAGCATGGCTTTTGGGAACCCATACAAGGATCCGTGGTCCCCACTTTTGGTAGAAGAATGGATTGGGAAATTATACGATCTGGGTATCCGGGAATTTTCTTTGGCAGACACAACTTCAGAAGCCGATGCGAATCAGATTTCAGCATTATTCACTTTTGTTAAAGCCAGTTTTCCAAAACTGGAAATAGGTGCACATTTTCATGCGAGGCAAGCGGAGAGTCTTGCTAAGATTGAAGCCGCTTATCTCGCAGGTTGCCGTAAATTTGAAGGCGCATTGCTTGGTTATGGCGGTTGTCCATTTGCAAAAGATGATTTGGTTGGCAATATACCTTCAGAACTCTTGTTGCGTTATTTTGGACGAGGAACTGATGCTGAAATACTCGGATTGGAGCATAGCTTCAGGCAAATGATTTTGTAGGGATTTTTGAGATGGAAAAACTGAATTTTATAAAGGTGCACGTTGAGCAGCATGTGTTCAATTTGACGCTAGCTCGTTCGGATAAAAGAAATGCTTTTAGTCCGACTATGGTGAACGAAATTGCCTATGCATTGAATCTGGCGAATAGCAATCCCGATATTCGTTTAGTACAAATAGAGGCTGAAGGTCCGGTGTTCTGTGCGGGTATGGATCTTAAAGCTTTTGAGGATCCTACAGTAGATATTGGTAATCCGGCAATTCCAAAGGTTGAAAAGTCTTTGGCAGAAATATTTGCCTGTTTAGATAAGCCTTCAATCTGTGTTGTTAGGGGAGATGTTATTGCAGGTGGTTTTTTGATTGCATTATCTTGCACTTATTTTTTTGCACTGCCACATGTACGTTTTTCTTTGCCAGAAGTAAAAATCGGACTCTTTCCATTTCAGGTGTTGGCCTTGCTAATGGAATATATGCCTGAAAGAAAAGCGATGGATCTTTGTATCAGGGGAGATTCTTTTTCTGCGGGAGATGCGCTGGATAAGGGTATTCTGTCCGGAATTTTGGATGTTGAAGAAACTGCCTTGGTTGAATTGAGAGAAACTATTCTTAAAAATGCTCCTTTGGCTATATCGAGAGGCTTTGTTGCACTGCGAAGGCTAAAAGAGCAAGATTATGATGATAAGTATAACTTTCTCTTAGAGAGCTTGGCAGATTTGCGTAAAACCAATGATTTCAAGGAGGGAATGGATGCCATGCGTAATAAAAGAAAAGCTAACTGGAAAAATAGCTAATTAAAATGATCGAAAACTCGGTCTGCTTGTCAAGGGAGAGAATTCCCAAGGAATAGAACTAAGGATAATCAGTAAAGCTAGTCCAAACCAGATTAATAATGTTTTAAAACGTCGATCGTTTGTATCGGCGTTTTTGCTTTTATGGGCACCCAATGTCAGGCAAATTGCAGTCATAATCATCATGCTACTGTGCTCCATACCGAAGAAGCGAATTTGCCTCAGGTGGACTGCTTCGTCGAAATTTCGTAGGAAGTACTGTGTGATGGGGCTCAGTATATAGAGATTAATACCTAAAACTAGCTGAATATAGAAAGAAATAACCGTGGTTTTTACAAGAAATTGATCGATAGGGGAGAATAGAAGCTGCTGTTTTTTCTTATAAAAAAAGGTTGAAAGACTAATTGCTAGTATAATCAGTACTTCCCATCTCCATAAAGAATGCATCGCTAGAATGAAGGGATAAATGTAATTCATCATGAAAACAAAGATGGTAATAAAATAGATTTAAAGCTATTTTAAACTATACCAGCTTATAGAATAGATGCTGGTTTTTCATTAATTGTCTACGTCTTCTGATCAAAGGGACTTGTATTTATATGTATTTTTACTTTATATAAGCACTTTATTGTTTTGGTTATTAGGTTTCTTTGTATTGTTTTTAACTCTTGGTTAATGCTGTTGTTATGTGTAATTCGCCGTTTATCTATCAGGCGGAGAATAACGATTAGCTGGACCAAATAGGCCGTCCAAATGATCGAGAACGAAGGTATTCGCTTGTGAATAATTAATGATCGTTTGTATGCCTTATTTTTAGTTGTTTTTAGCCTCTCTGAGGTGATGTTTGTCATTCCCGAAGGGTTTGTGTGGTTTTGATTTGTTTAGCTGAGAATGCGGCTATTTCGGGTTTTTGAAGGTGGTTGCGATTTGCGTGTTGTTTTTAAGGATAACGCACATCGATAAAAATGATGTTTTATTTGATTAAGAATTTCATAATTTATTATAATAACAATTTGTTTATCATAGTATTATGTTTATTATATAAATTGAATGTATATGTTTTATTATGTCCGATCTGCGCTATTAAATTAAAATAATGCTTGAGCGTAAGCAAAGCTCTGCCTGTGTTTTTTTTAAAATATTTTTGGAATTATACAAAATCCGTTTCTATATTAGTGTATTAATTAAATAATACAGTAGTATGGTTACTATCCAAAATCTAAATTTCAGCTATAGTAAATCAAGGCCCCTTTTTCTTCATATGGATCTTGAATTGAAGCAGGGGCATATCTATGGCCTATTGGGAAAGAATGGTGCTGGCAAATCAACTTTGCTTAAGAATATTGCCGGTTTGGTATATCCTGTTTCGGGGCAAGTTGATGTGCTGGGGCATAACCCTAATCGAAGGGAACCTTCCTTGTTAAGGGAGATTAGTTTTATTCCGGAAGAGTTTTATCTCCCTGCCGTAAAATCAGAAGAGTTTCTGAAGGCTAATGCAGGGTTCTACCCCAACTTCGATCAGGTATATTTTGATCAGCTTATTCGTGAGTTCGATATTCCCATTGAGCAAAAATTAGCAAGCATGAGTTATGGACAGAAAAAGAAATATATTATTTCTTTCGGTTTAGCGTCTAACACAAAAGTGATCATCATGGATGAGCCAACGAATGGTTTGGATATTCCTTCTAAGATTCAGTTTCGAAAGATCATGGCTTCTGCCATTACTGATGATCGATGTGTAATTATCTCCACACATCAGGTGCGTGATCTGGATAATCTTATTGATGCTGTTATTTTACTTGATGATCATAAGGTTGCACTCAACGCTCCGATGCATGTGATTACTGATCGCTTATGCTTTAAAAAAGTAAGAGAGTTGCCTTTGGATACACTCTATTCCGAAGAAGGAGTAGGCGGTTTTAATGTTATTCTTCCAAACTCGGCGGCAGAAGATTCGAAACTGGATTTGGAGTTGCTATTTAATGCAGTGTTACAGTGCAAGGAAAAAATTACGGACCTTATTAAACATGATGAATATGTCAAATCTATTTAATGCTACGCGTTTTTTTGGACTGATTCGAAGACAATGGATTGGTTTTGGGCGAATTTATCTGATGTCAATAGGGATTATTGCCGGGGTAATTTTTGGTTTTTATGCAGTTAATTTGGGATCAAATTATGATGATATCAAAAAGAATACTGTTTATTCGTTGCTAAATTTCAGAGCACCGTTGTTTTGTATCTTGGGACTCTTTTTTGTAACGGTTATCTCGAGCAGTTATTTTGCTGATTTAGGGAAGAAGACCCGGGCGATTTTTGAGCTGATGATTCCAGCGTCACAATTGGAAAAGTTTCTGGTCAGCTTATTCTATACGGTTGTCGTGAGTATTGGTTCATATTTATTGGTCTTTTATTTGATCGATTTGGCATTTGTTTCTTATTTGAGGAGCGTTGGTTCTGTGGTTGTAAATGAAGTACAGCCATCAGGAGAGACGGTCAGTGTGGATCTATGGCAGTACTTTTTCAAGGTTCAATACCCTGAACCGGCTTATTATTTTTGTTTTGTACCAATTCTTCTGAATGCAATTTTCTTACTTGGTGGGATCGTCTACCAAAACTATCAATATGTAAAGACGGCTATTTTTCTTGTGCTTTACTGTGTAGTTTGGATGTGTCTTTTTGTTTACTTAATGAAGACTCAGACCCAGGATACCGTAGGTACAATGGATAATAACTATTGGTCTGATTCAAATCATATTTTTGCATTGATCGGCGCTGTAGGAGTGTTGCTTGCCATAATGATTTGGGCGGTTGCTTTTTTAAGGTTGAAAGAAAAGGAGATTTAATATGGAGTTCAATGCAAATAAAGCCATTTACCTTCAGATTGCTGAGTACGTATGTGATCATATTTTGCTAGCGACCTGGAAAGTGGATGAAAAACTCCCCTCAGTAAGGGAATTGGCAGTTCAGATGGAGGTTAACCCCAATACTGTTATGCGGACCTATGATATGTTGCAGCAGAAAGAAATTATAGCTAATAAGCGCGGGATCGGTTTTTTTCTGACACAAGAATCGGTGAAGAATGTGAAGGTATATAGAAAGGCAATTTTTCTAGAAGAAGATCTTCCCTTGTTTTTTCGTAATATTTATTTATTGGAAATCGGTCTGGATGAGTTAGAGCAACGTTATAGACGGTTTGTAAGTCAGAATTTTAATCAAAATGAGTCATGAAATTAAGTACAAAAATAATAATGGGATTAGCAATAGGCTTATTCGCGGTTCCGATGCTTGTCGCGTCCTACCTTGTTCGTATAAATCGAGTGGATGCGAAAAAATATAATGCTGATGTTGAGCAGGAGGTATCCAAGCCAGGTGCAAAGGATGTTTATTACCGGTCGTTCCCCTTGGCAGCTTTCGATAAGCTTTATATTGTAGGTACCAATGCAAGCGGTGTAGGGTTGTATTGGGTGAAAAGCGATAAGTTTATGGTTAAAGTTAATAAAAGTCAAGCCGACTTTGTGAAAGCGAATGTCGATCAATCTGGCAATCTTACCTTAGATCTTTTATCAGGAGGAGAGGGGGGGTATAAGTCAATCTATATTTTTTCACCTGATCTTAGGGTTTTAAAATTAAAAAATGCGGGTATTAACGAGTTGTCCGCCAGGTTGAACGAATTGACTGTCGTAGGTGATAGCGTTGAGGTATTTTCCCTTGCGGAGAAATCCGTTATAAATACATTGAATCTGAACCTGACAAATTCCACTATTGATGATCTTGGCGGGACGGACAGTAAGGGGAATTCTCTTGTCGGTCGTTTATTTGTTAACACAACGAATAGTGTTTTGGGACTTCCGCGTACGAATTATCAAAGTGCAGATATTGTGGCAAACAATTCAGAAGTTTATTTCAATAGGAAGGGACCTGAAGCCAAAGTAGGTCTTCTGAATATCAAAACTGAAGGAAAATCATCTGTCCGTTTAGATAGTTTGCAATGGGGAACATTGAACGGGAATCTATCCAATGATACTAAAATAGATTTGCCTATACATGCATTGCGATCATTGATTAAGTAAGGTTTAATTGGTGGATGTTGCAGTCGATCGTTAATAGTAGAGATCGGTATTTTCTGAAAAGGTCAAAATTCCATAGTGGGGTTTTGACCTTTTCTTTAAAGGGATGATGTAGATTTTCGGTGTTCGATACTGCAGTCCAAAAAATACGTCTCGAATTCGAAATAATTCTTTTTGTTTTTTTTCTTTAACATCTGCAAGAGAAGTTCTACCGATTTTTCTGCCATAAGCTGTGTTGGCTGGGTGATTGTTGTTAAAGATGGGTTGAGACTGTTGGCAAAAGGGGTGTTGCTAAAGCCAATTAAGTTCATGTCATCAGGAATTTTCACCTCTAATTTATTTAATATGTGCAAAACTTTTAGCGACAAGGTGTCTGTCGTTGAGAGGAGTGCATTTGGAGCGGAGGGCATATTTAATAACGTGTTTATTTTGCTTTCCAGTTCGTCATCGATATTATCTTTGGGGCTTGAGTAGGATATTTCAACAATATTTTCTTCTTTAAAAGGAATAGAGGCATTAAAGAGGGCATCTTTATATCCTTTTATTCTGCTTACATTTCCACCGATATCTTTGCATAATAAAAGAATGATATTTTCGCGTTTGTTTTTGATCATTTCTTCTGTTGCCTGATAGATGACTTTGTTGTTTTGGATTCCGATTTTAAAGGTGTCGAGTTGATGGTTTATCCGGTCAAAAATAATCACAGGGCAGATCTGTTCCATGATATAAAACAAGAGTGATAAACTTGAATCATTTTTTACAGGAGAAATGATTATTCCTTCGATATTGCTTTGTATGCAAAGTTCCAGTGCTTCCTTTTCTTTTTTCTCATCGTTAAAAGTCTGCAAGAGGATGAGTTTATAATTCGTCTGCGATAGAATGAGGGAGATGTCTTCGTAAAAATCAAAGAAAAAAGAGCTTGAGATAAATGGAACAATGATCGCTAGGGTGTTTGATCGCCCCGTTTTTAAGCTTTTTGCGGAGAAATTTGGTATATAATTAATTTTCTGCGTGAAATCTAAAATTAACTTTTTTGTTTCTGCGCTTATTTCATGGCTATCGTTTAGTGCTTTGGAAATGGTTCCTGGAGATAGGTTTAACTGTTGGCCAATCTCTTTTAACGTAAATCTCTTCATGTGCTCGATCCTCTTTCATTGATTGTAATTTGTTCTAGCGTCAATACGATGGTAAGATGGCGCTAGAATTATTATTGAATTATCGGTTAGTGTTTTTAATGTATTAAGCCCGAAAATTCTTGAAATTATAAAGATAAGATAAAAAACATGTTTTCAAATGGAGATCAAGAAAAGCGTTGTTGATGAAAAAGAAGTTTTCCGCAAGTGTTAAACAAAAAAAGCTAATCCTGCGATTAGCTTTTCTTTAGTGATCCCGCTGGGATTGGCTCAGCCCCTCATTTCCCAAGCGCACCCCTGAGCCTCCATTGGATCGAACCCGGCCGACCCTTCTTTCGAATCTTAATATCTTTAAAACAAGAAGAGCTAATCCCGCGATTAGCTCTTCTTTAGTGATCCCGCTGGGATTCGAACCCAGGACCCATACATTAAAAGTGTATTGCTCTACCAGCTGAGCTACGGAATCCTTTCTGTTTTTG
>NZ_MKWH01000007.1:0-2856 GCF_001899705.1 Sphingobacterium sp. 40-24
AACAAAATATGATGTATCAGAAACTAATCGAAATCATTAACAACAAAATTGGCGTTCACAGTATCAGCGAAGAACGTAAAACGATATTACAGCCGTTAGTAGATTTTGTACAGCAAAAAGTAAACGACAGGCACGATATTAACATCAATTTCATTTGTACCCACAATTCCCGAAGAAGCCATTTATCACAGGTTTGGGCACAGGTAGCGTCCGCACATTTTAATATTCCAAACGTACATTGTTATTCGGGTGGTACAGAAGAAACGGCACTATTCCCCAAAGTCGCAGAAACATTGACCGAACAGGGATTTAATATTTTCAAAATAGCAGATACCAATAACCCTGTATATGCCATAAAGTACAGCGATAATGCTTTGCCGATAATCGGATTTTCAAAAAAATACCATAACCCTTTCAATCCTGTGTCAGCATTCACAGCCATTATGACCTGTTCGCAGGCAGACGGTGGCTGTCCGTTTATAGCAGGTGCGGAAAAAAGAATACCTGTCACATTTGAAGACCCTAAAATATCGGACAATACACCGGAGCAATCAAAGGTATATGCAGAAAGAAGTTTGCAGATAGCAACGGAAATGTTCTATGTTTTTTCAAAAATCAGTTAATAACCAATGCAACCAAAACTAAAATTTCTTGACCGTTACCTTACCTTATGGATATTCCTTGCAATGGCAGTAGGTATAGGTTTGGGATATTTCTTTCCGGGAATATCAAAAATTACAAATGCTTTATCCGTAGGCACTACAAACGTTCCTTTGGCAATAGGTCTGATATTGATGATGTACCCACCATTGGCAAAAGTGGATTATTCATTATTGCCCCAAGCGTTTAAGGATAAAAAAGTAATCGGCATATCCTTATTGCTCAATTGGGTTATCGGTACAGTGCTGATGTTCGGATTAGCCCTTTTGTTTTTACGCAATGAACCCGATTATATGACAGGCTTGATACTGATAGGTTTGGCAAGATGTATCGCAATGGTAATCGTATGGAGCGATTTGGCTAAAGCAAACAGAGAATATACCGCTATGTTGGTTGCATTGAACAGTATCTTTCAGGTACTTTCTTATAGCTTCTTAGTTTGGCTATTCATCAACGTATTACCAAGCAAATTAGGATTAGCCAATTTCAATGTAAGCGTATCAATGAAAGACGTAGCCGAAAGCGTATTGATATATTTAGGTATTCCTTTCTTAGCAGGTTTTATAAGCCGTTACGCATTGATAAAATCAAAAGGCATAGAATGGTATAACCGGAAATTTGTACCCCGAATATCGCCCATTACATTATATGCTTTACTGTTTACGATAGTATTAATGTTCAGTTTAAAAGGAGATAAAATATTAGAGTTGCCAATGGATGTAGTAAAAGTAGCCATACCGTTAATCATCTATTTTGTACTGATGTTTTTCGTCAGCTTCTTTATCAATAAATCCCTAAAAGTTCCTTACGACAAAAACGCCTCAATCGCATTTACAGCCACAGGAAACAACTTTGAATTGGCAATAGCAGTAGCAATAGCGGTTTTCGGTATTCATTCCCCACAGGCGTTTGTAGGCGTTATAGGACCGTTGGTAGAAGTTCCGGTTCTGATATTATTAGTAAGAGCAAGTTTATGGCTAAAGAAGAAATACTACTAAAGCTAATTTAAAAACGATAAGGGTATTTTAAGTGTCAAAATAGCAAAGAAGCCCTCCGAATTTTCGGAGGGCTTCTTTTATGGCTTGTTCAATATTTGAAGCATCCTGCCGACTTCAATATCCATTCTCGAAAAGGCAAACCATTTTTTGCCCAGGTCTTTGAGTGATGCCCCTATATGGTAGAGTTCTGCATTATCAATAATCAAAAATCGGTCGTGGGCATCGGAGAAAACCTCAATATCTACGGGAGGATATTGGCTATTGTAGCGTTGTAAATCTAACCGTAGCTGATTGCTGATGCTTTTGGTAAGGATTGTAGCAGTTACATTGTTTTTACGTTTACCCAACAAAGTAAGCACCGTATCATCCACGTAATTATCAAGCAGGATAATAGAGATTTTGGCACTTCGGATAATATCGGAAACAAAGGCATAGGCATCAAAAACCTGCCCGTTGTAAAAGATACCTTTTTCGCTGTGGAGCTTATCGCTTTCCAAAGCCTTAAAAATCTCTTCAAATTTTTGGTCGGCTTCTAATTGTTTCAGCTCTATATTATCCAAACGATGAAACAAAGCGGCATTGCTGATAAGCATTTTTCGCATTTCTACAAAGGCTTCCATAATTTCAACACTGATTTTAACCGCTATATCTGAACGGAGTATAGCAGAAGCCATTGCGACCCCTTGTTCTGTAAAAACATAGGGCAAATAACGTCTTCCGCCGTAACTCAAACTTGAGGTTCCAAATTGGAACCTCAAGTTTTCAACTTCCTCTTCGGTCAGTTGAAAGCAGAATGATACAGGAAATCGCTCAATATTCCTTTTAACGGCTTTGTTCAGGTTCTTTGTTTCTACTTGATATAAGGCAGCGAGGTCACTATCCAACATTACCTGTTTGCCTCGGATGGTATAAATCAGGTTCCTGATTTCTTTGGGTACGATTGACGGTTTATTTTCCATTGCGTTTTGTGCTTTTATTTTTCTCAAACTCAAAGGAACTTTCGGCGTTTTCTTTCAGTACGATGTACGCATCGAATTTCTTTCCGGCTTTGCTTGTCATTCCTTTGATAAGAGAGGTTTTGCCTTTATTGACAAGGCTTGTTATGTTTTCGATACTGATTTGTACACCGCAGACGGTGCGGAACTGTACCCAGTTACAAGCCTCATCAGGGCATTTCACAATCTTGTCACGGATAATA